>DATLZD010000037.1:0-42216 GCA_035574155.1 Dehalococcoidia bacterium
CACCCTCCCCCGCGGGTGCTCCCTCATGATGGCCGTGGCCATCACGATGCCCTCCAGCATGTCGGCCACGATGCCAGGGAAGGTGTTCTTCAGCTGCGTAGTCGGCTCCAGACCGCTGGTGGAGCCGTCGTATACCCACAGCTCCGGCACACCGCGGGCCAGGACGTAGTCCTTGATGGCCTGGTGGGACGGGTTCCCGACCCCCCAGAAGAGGGCGAAGACCTGGTCCCGCTCCACCAGCTCCCGCACCACCTGCACCGTCACCGCAGGGTTGTACTGGTCGTCACGCTGCACCAGCTCTATCCGCCGCCCATGTATGCCCCCAGCCTCGTTGATGCGCCGAATGATGGCCTGCAGCGTCGGGGTCCACACCGCCTCATAGGCCGATATCAGGGGACTGGTCAGGCCCGTGTAGCGGCCCAGCTTGATGGTGGTGGGCGTCACCCCCGTCCTGTCCTCCGATGCCGGCCGCTCCCGGAAGATGGCCAGCCCGTCGTCCAGCGTCAGGATCCCCTCCAGGCCCCGCACCTGCCGCGGGTTGCTGGGGATGCCCGCCGCCCCCGGCCGCAGCCTCTGCGTGGCCGCAGGGGTGCCGGTAGCCGTCGGGGTGCCCTCCTCTTCCTCCCCGCAGGCTACCCCCAGCAGCAGGACCAGGCTGGCTAGCGCCAGCGCTGCAAGGATACGGCGCATATCTGAACCTCCTCTCGTATGGGATTGAGAACGACTAGTTGTCTACTTAACACGGCGCCCATATGCCCTACGCGCGCTCATCGCTGCTACTGGGCATCGGCACATAGGACGGGGGCATGCGCCTCTCGGCCACGGCAGCCTCCCTCGGCTCGGCCCTCAGGAGGCGCAACAGCACCCCCTTGAGCTGGCCCCAGCTCATGTAGCCGAGGTAGTCTATCAGCCCCGCCAGCCCATAGGGCACCGACAGGATGGCGACGATGAGGAAAGCCCCGGCCACGGTGGGCCTCAGGGCGGTCAGCTCCACGTGCTCTGCCACCAAGCGGACGAGGGCCGTGAACCCGACGCCGATGCCCACGGCCCCGGCCAGGCAGAGCACCGCCGGACCGAAGGTAGACAGTACCCGGTTGAAGTCCAGGTAGCGGGCCAACGCCTGCTTCACGGCCGGCCGCCCCAGTAGCAGGAAACAGCCCAGCAGGCTGCCGAGCAGCAGCAGCCATGTGTCCAGCCCCTGCTCGGTCTGGCGGGCCACCGTCTCAAGCCCCTCCCTGTATACGAACACCAAGAGGAAGGCCCCCAGAAAGGCCCCCTTGAGGGAGGTCATCCCCCCCAGGATGAGAACCATCACCAGCTCGATGCTCATGAGCAGGGTAAAGTTATCGGCAGACAGGAAGCGGTTGCTCAGCAAAAACAGGAGCATCCCGCCTATGGCGGCGTATATGGCGCTGACGACGAAGGCCGACAGCTTCACCGCCGCCACATTGACACCGATGGCCGCCGCCGCCGTCTCGTCGTCCCGGACCGCCTTGAAGGCCCTCCCCATGGCCGACTGGAGGAGGTTGTGAGAGAGGAGCAGCAGCCCCACCAGCAGCAACAGCGTCAGGTAATAGTACCAGCGCGTCTCCGTCAGCCAGTCCCAGTCCGAAAAGGGCACAAAGGTCCTGGCGAACATGTTTATGCCGGTGCGACCGCCCGTCCACTCCCGCAGCTCCTCCAGCTTCAGGATGGGCTGGAAGACGATGGCCAACCCCAGGGTGGCGATGGCCAGATAAGGGCCGTGCAATCTCAGGGCCGCCACCCCCGTGAGGAGGCCGATGAGGGCTGCGAAGGCCACCGCGAACAGGCCGGCCACGACGAAGGGGACGTCCCACTCTTTCACGGCCACGGCAGCCGCATAGGCGCCGATGCCGACGAAGGCCGAATGCCCCACCGAGAGCTGGCCGGCCTGGCCCAGGGCCACCAGTCCCAGCAGCACGATGGCCAGGTACCCCATCGTCGCCAGCTGGGCCAGCCGGTACTCGCCGGAGACGATGAAGGGCATGCCGGCGGCGAGCCCCAGCCACATGAGGTACCAGGCCCAATCGGGCGCCAGGTTCCTGCCCTGCAGCAGCCTGTGTACCGCCAGCGCACCCAGGCCAGCCGCTCCCCCGAGGACGAAGCCCCAGGCACTGGACGACAACAGCGCTACGAACACGGCCAGGAAGATGACCGTCGCGACCTCCAGCGGCTTGGGCGTGGCTACACGGAACGCGCTCATGGCCGCCCCTTACTTCCGCTCAATGGTGGACTTGCCGAACAAGCCATGCGGTCGGAACATCAGCACCAACAGCAGCACCACCACCAGGGCGATGTCGCGGTACTGGTTACCATCGCGGATGTCGAAGGGGAGGTGCAGGGCGTCCACCACATCGGGCAGGTAGACCCCCACCAGGTTCTGCAGCACGCCGATGACCAGTCCGCCCACGACGGCCCCGGGGAGGCTGTCCAGCCCACCCAGCACCGCCGCCGTGAACCCGAACATGAGCACGAAGAACATCATGCCCGGGTGCAGGATGATCACCGGTGCCACCAGCATGGCCGCGATAGCCCCCAGCATCGCCGCCAGCCCCCAGCCCAGCATCAGCATGCGCGACGTAGGTATGCCCATGAGCTCGGCGGCGGCCCGGTCCATGGCCGTGGCCCGCAGGGCGATGCCCAGCTTGGTGAAGCGCATGAAGGCCGTCAACACCGCCATCACCACCAGCGCCACCAAGAAGATGAAGAGGTTGTAACGCACTATGGTGATGTCGCCCAGCTTGAAGGGGCTGCCCGTCCACGGCTGCTCGAAGGACTTGGGCTCCGGCCCGAAGATGGCCCCGCTCAGCGAGTTGAAGATAAGGAACAGCCCCAGGCCCACGATGAAGGCGCTGGTGGGCGGCTTGTCCTCCACCAGGCGGATGAGGCCCCGCTGCAGGGCCGCCCCTATTATGAAGGCCACGATGGCCGCCACTATGAAGCCCGGCCAATAGGGAACCAGGACCATCAGCGCCCACCCCAGGTAGGTCGAAAAGGTGGCCATCTCCCCCTGGCCGAAGTTCAACATGTTGGTGCTCTGGAAGATGAGGACCAACACCAGGGCGAACAGGCCGTAGACGGTGCCGCTCATGAGGCCGGTTATGATCTGCTCCGCCAACTGATCCATCCCCGTCGTCTCCTCGCCGAACTAGTAGCCCAGGTATACCCGCTTTACCTCCTCGTTGCCCTTCAGGTCCTCGCTGGGGCCGCCCAGGACGATGCTCCCCACCTCGAGGACGTAAGCATACTGGGCCACGTCCAGGGCCAGGGCGGCGTTCTGCTCCACGAACAGTATGGTCAGGCCCTGCTCCCTGTTGAGGCGGACGATGGACTCGTATAGCTCGTTGACTATGGTCGGCGCCAGCCCCAGCGAAGGCTCGTCCAACAGCAGGAACCGCGGGTTGGCCATAAAGGCGCGCCCGATGGCCAGCATCTGCTGCTCGCCGCCCGAGAGGGTGCCCCCTAGCTGCCGCCGACGCTCCTTCAGGCGCGGGAAGTAGGCATAGACCTGCTCCAAGGACTGGCGCGTCCGCTGGTCCCAGGGGCGGGTGAAGGCGCCCAGCAGCAGGTTCTCCTCTACCGTGAGCCCGGCGAAGATTCGGCGCCCTTCAGGCACGTGAACGATGCCCCTCTTGACCAGCGCATGGGCGGGCAGCCCCACCACCGACTGCCCGTCATACATGACCTGGCCACGACTGGGGCGGAGCATGCCCGAGATGACCCGCAAGGTGGTGGTCTTGCCGGCCCCATTGGCCCCCAGCAGGGCGACGATGGAGCCGGCGGGCACCTCGAAGTTGAGGCCCTTGAGGACGGTGACGTTCCCGTAGCCGGCGTATAGGTCCCGGACCGCCAGCATAGCCGCCTAAGCTCCCCTGGGCTTGGCCTCGCCCAGATAGGCCTGGATGACCTCTGGGTGCTTGGTCACCTCTTCGGGCGACCCCTCAGCGATCTTGCGGCCAAAGTTGAGGACCACGATCTTCTGGCAGATGGACATGACGAACTGCATATGGTGGTCCACCAGCAGCATGCTGACGTTGTGGTCCCGCCTCACCTGACGGATGAGCTCCGTTAGCTCGTAGACCTCCTCGTGGCTCAGGCCCCCCGCCGGCTCGTCCAGCAGCAGCAGCCGGGGGCTGCTCATGAGCACACGGGCTATGGCCACCCTCTTCTGGACTGCCAAGGACAGGGTGCCAGCGAACTGGTGGGCGTAGGGCACCAGGCCTAGGCGCTCCATCACCTCGTAGGCCCGCCGCTGGGCCTCCCGCTCCCGCTGGCGCAGGGACCGCCACCGGAGCATGGCCGCCACCGGGTTCGGCTTGATGAGGTGGTGGGCACCGATGAGGACGTTCTCCAGCACGGTCATCGTCGGGAAGACGTGCACGTTCTGGAAGGTGCGCGATATGCCCAGGTCCACCAGCTCATGGGGGGCACAGCGCAGCAGGTCCACCTGCCCGAAGTGGATGCGGCCGCCGTTGGGCTGGACGATGCGGCTGACGCAGTTGAGTAAGGTGGTCTTGCCGGCGCCGTTGGGCCCGATAAGCCCGCACAGCTGCCCCTCGCCCACCTCCAGCGAGACGCCCTGGAGCGCCACCGTCCCGCCGAAACTCATGGACAGGTCCTGGACTACCAGCCTGGACATGACCCTACCGTCCCTTGAACTGGGGCTGACGCTTCTCGGCGAAGGCGCGTGGCCCCTCCTTGGCATCCTCGGAGCGCATGACCCTCTCGGCCAGGAGGGTCTCCACCACGAAGGCCGGCTCCAGGGCCAGGGAGCGCACGGCTATCTCCTTGGCCGTGCGCACCGCCAGGGGCCCGTTCCTGGCGATGGTGCGGGCCCACTGCATGGCCGTGTCCATCAGCTCCCCCAGGGGCACCACCTGGTTCACCAGGCCGATGTCGAACGCCCTTTTGGCGTCGATGGGCCGCCCCGTGAGCAGCAGCTCCATGGCCACGGCCCAGGGCACCTGCCGGACCAGCCGGATGTGGGTGCCGCCCGCCGGCACGATGCCCCAGCGCACCTCACCCAGAGCGAAGGTGGCATGCTCGGCGGCGATGCGGATATCGGTGCCCAACAGCAGCTCCATGCCCCCGGCGATGCACATGCCGTTGACGGCACAGATGATGGGCTTGAAGACGTCGCTGAACAGCCGCTTGGTGGGGTCGATGCTGACGGGCCTGGCCCCCGAGGTCAGCATGGGGATGGCCTCCTCCAGGTCGGCCCCCGAAGAGAAGGCCTTGTCGCCGGCCCCCGTCAGGATGGCCACCCGTATGGCGTCGTCCCTGTCCGCCTCGCGCATGCACTCCTCGATGGCGTCGAACATCTCGATGGTGCACGCGTTCAGCTTGTCGGGCCGGTTGATGGTGACCACGGCCACGTCGCCCTGCTTCTCGTAGAGGATCTCCCGCGCCACGGACAAACCCCTCGGCCCTAGGCCTGCCTGTTGGGCACCCGCTTCACGGGCTCGATCTTGGTGATGCGGGCCAGGTTCAGGCCCAGGATCTTGGCCCTGATCTCGTCCGTGATCTCCGGGTAGGCATACTTCTTCTGTAGCTCTTCTGGGATCTGGAAGGTCCGGAAGTAGTCCACGATACGCTTCAGGTCATCGAAGGGGATGTCCAGGCCCAGCACGATCTTGTCGGGCCCGGCCCACATGAGCGCCTCCCCCACCAGGTGGTACCCCTTCCAGGGGGCCCGCGCCAGCCAGCCGGCGATGCCCGACAGGCTGATGATGAGGTTCTCGTGCTTGGCCGCCAGGGCGAACAGCTCCTCGTAGTAGGGCCACCCCAGGTGATAGGCGATGATGGTCAGGTCCGGGAAGTCCAGCATGATGTCGTCCAGCAGCCCCGGGTGGGTATATTTGTTGGGCTGGGGCCAGACATAGGCCGCCCCCGTGTGGATGGTGAGGGGCACTCCCAGGCCCGCAGCGGCCTCGTAGAAGGGCCACAGCTGCTTGTCATTGAGGGGCGCGTCCTCGCAGGCATAGACCTTGCACAGCTTGGCGTCGTGGTTCTTGACCAGGTATTCCAGCTCCCAGATGGCATGCTTGACGCCCCGGCGCAGGATGGGGCCGACGTTGCACTCCAGGTACATGCGCCCCTTGTAAGGCTCGATCTCGCGGATGATGAAGGCGTTGGTGGACATGGGCTGGGTGTAGCCCGAGATGTCCAGCATCACTTCCCGAAGGCAAAAGGCCACGTCTACCCCCGCCTCGTCCATGTACTTGATCAGCTCCGACGCTCTGGGAGTGGGGAAGCCGCCCTGCAGCAGGCTGCGCCCCGACCAGACGCGGACGACCCCTTCCACACTCCTCCACCACCGCTGGAAGTCGGGGAAGTAGGAGATGTGGTAGAGGTCCTCGGGGTCGAACATGTGACATTCAGTGACGGCCACGAAGTAGTCCTGGTTGCCCTGCTGCTGGCTCATGTCCCTGCTCCCTCCTTCGGATAATCTGTTCTGGCCTCCTGTCCGCCGGCCCTCCGTTGGCTGGCTAGCGTCCCGGTCCCCGTCCCCGGCCCTCACCCTTGGCCGCGCGCCTGCGCGATGGCCTGCCACACCCGGGCAGGGGATGCCGGCACGTCCGTCACCCTCACACCCAGGGGGGCGAGGGCATCGTTCACGGCACAGATGACGGCCGCCGGGGCCGAGATCATGGGCCCTTCGCCCATGCCCTTCACCCCCAGGGGCGTGAAGGGCGACGGCGTCACCATCTCGGCCGACTCCACCGGCGGCACCTCGTAGATGGTGGGCAGAAGATAGTCCATAAAGGTGGTGGTGAGCAACTGCCCGTCAGCGTCGTAGACGTATTCCTCCATCAGGGCGGCGCCGATGCCCTGGGCCACGCCTCCCTGCGTCATGCCGGCCACTGTGGCGGGGTTGAGACGCGTGCCGCAATCGTCCACCACCCAGTACTTGAGGACGTCCACCTTTCCCGTCTCCGGGTCCACCTCCACCAGGGCCAGGTGACAGGCGGCGGCTGCCGTCAGGTAGCTCTTGGCACGGCCCTGCTCGTCGGGCATGTTGCGGTCGGGCGGCACCCAGACGTAAGTGGCCTGAGTGCTGAGGTCCATGCCGGGCGGGAACAGGTCGGGCCGCGCCGACATGGCCCCCACCACCTCCTGCCAGCTCATGCGCCGCTCGGGCTGGCCCTTGACCCTCAGCATGCCGTCCATCATCTCCACTTGACCCGGCTCACAGCCCAGCAAGTAGCTGGCGGCCGTCTCGAGCTTGCGTCGCAGCGCCTCGGCGGCGCCCAGGACGGCCCCGGTGAGGGCTACCGCCAGTCGACTGCCCCCGGGCCCGAAGTGGACCGGCGCCGAGAGGGTGTCCGTGCAGGTCACCTTCACCTGGTCCGGCGTGACGCAGAAGTAGTCGGCCATGAGCTGGGTGACGAAGGTGTACTGTCCCTGCCCCTCCAGGGCGAAGCCGACCGTCACGCGGACGCTGCCGAAGGGGTCTAGGGCCACCGTGGCACCTTCGGGCACGGCGGTCCCGGCGGGCACCCCCAGGATGGTGTAAACGTTCATATTGAAGGCGCCCGGCTCCACGGCGCTCACCAGCCCCAGGCCCACTAGGCGCCCCTGCCTGCGCAGCTCCTCCTGTTGCCGCCTCAGCTCCTGGTAGCTCGACATCTCCAGCAGACGGTCCAACAGGGCGGGGTAGTTGCCGCTGTCATATTCGTTGCCGCTGGGGATGGTGTAAGGGAAGCGGTCGGGCGGGATGAAGTTGCGGCGCCTCATCTCGGCCGGGTCGAGGCCCAGGTGGCGAGCGGCGATGTCCACCATCCCCTCCAGGACGACGTAATGGGCGGGTGGCCCCATGCCCCGGTAGGCCGACTGGGGGTTCTTGTTGGTGGCCACCATGGTGACCTCATACTGGGCCGCCGGTATGGCGTAGCAACCCGTGAAGGCGGCCAGGGGCTTGATGGCGCTGATGGCCCCCGAGTTCTCGCCGCTGGCGCCGATGTCGTCCACCAGCTTGATGCGGATGCCCAGGATGGTGCCGTCGTTCTTCACGGCTATGGAGGCCTCGTAGAACCGCTCCCAGGCCTGGCCGCCGCCGGCCATCAGGTATTCCAGCCTGTCCTCTATCCACTTGACAGGCCGGCCGCCGGCCTTGCGGGAGAGGACGGCCGCGATGAGGGCCCCTCGCGGGTTACCCTTGCCGCCGAAGCTGCCGCCGTGGGCCATGGGCACCAGCTTCACCTTGCTCAAGGGCAGCCCAAGCGCCCCGGCGATGCCCATGGCGCTGAACGAGGGCGCCTGGAAGCTGCCCCAGCAGGTGACGGCGTTCTCCACCGGGTCCCACTGGGCGATGACGCCGAAGGTCTCTATGGGGTTGGCCCCCAGGCGGTGCCAGCGGAACTGCTCCGTCAGGACGTGGTCCGCCTCCTGGAACGCCTTGGCCGCATCGCCCCAGGTGAAGAGCCGATGGAACATGACGTTGGTGCCCTTGTCCTCGTAGAGCAGGGGCGCGCCC
This sequence comes from Dehalococcoidia bacterium, assembly GCA_035574155.1. GTDB lineage: Bacteria > Chloroflexota > Dehalococcoidia > SM23-28-2 > HRBIN24 > HRBIN24. The sequence goes on from DATLZD010000037.1 coordinate 8,498, forward strand.
TCCTCTTTGGCCTCGAGGGCATTGACTACCGCCGGCAGAGGCTCGAACTCGACCTCGATCAGGTCCAGGGCGTCTTCGGCCGTGTGACGGTCCACCGCCGCCACCGCCGCTATCGGTTCGCCGACGAACCTGACCTTGTCCACGGCCAGGCAGTGGGTCCCCCAGCCCGAGGGTATGCCGCCCATGGGCCGCACCCACTGCTGCATGTCCTGCCCGGTCACCACGGCCACCACGCCGGGGAGCTCCAGGGCCGCGCTGACATCGATGCGCTTTATGCGGGCATGGCCGTAGGGGCTGCGCAGGATGGCGCAGTGGAGCATGCCCGGCAGGTCCAGGTCGTCGGCGAACTGGGCACGGCCCGTCAGCAAGGGCGGTGCCTCCACCTTGCGCACAGGCTTGCCGATGTACCGAGGGCTGCTGATGGGCAGCTCCTCCAGGGAGCGGGGCAGATGCCACTCAGCTTGCGAGACCACTCCGACACCTCACGCAGGCATTTTTCCCATCTTACGGGCGGCCAGCTGGACAGACTCGTAGATGGCCTTATAGCCGGTGCAGCGGCATAGGACCCCGCCCAACACCTCCTTGATGGTCCCCTCGTCCACCTCGCTCTCGCGGGTCAGCAGCTCGTAGGCCGACATGACGAAGCCGGGGGTGCAGAACCCGCACTGGAGGCCGTGGGCCTCGGCGAAGGCCTCCTGGATGGGGTGGAGGCGACCGTCCTCACTCAGGCCTTCGATGGTGACCACCTCGGCGCCATCAGCCTGCACGGCCAGCATGAGGCACGACCTGACAGCCCGACCGTTCACCATGACGGTGCAGGCCCCGCAGACACCGTGCTCGCACCCGACGTGGGTGCCGGTGAGGCCCAGCTGGTGGCGCAGAAAGTCGACCAGGGTGACCCGAGGCTCCACCTCCGCCTCGTACTGCCTGCCGTTTACCGTCAGCCTGATGGCATGCTTCTTGGACATGGCCCTCCCTCTCAACGGCGTTCAGGGCCTGGCACTGCGTGCCCGCTCTAGGGCCTGCAGCAAGGCTCGCTTGACCATCACCCGTGCCAGGTGGCGGCGATAGTCCGCCGAGGCATGGACATCGGAGATGACCTCCACCTCCTGCAGGTCCCGCTCCACAGCCTCAGCCGCCCTGGCGACGGCGGTGTCGCCATGTTGTTCACCTATAAGGGCCTGCGAAGCGGCCTGGCAGACCACCGGCACGGGGCCCACCCCGAAGACGGTGACCTCGGCGTTCCTCACCACGGGGCCGTCCTGCTGGACGATGGCTATCGCGCCCGCGATGGCGAAATCACCATGTCGTCTAGTAAATTCGACGAAGCCCCAGCCGCTGTCCTGGGCCAACCTGGGCACCTGGACCTCGGCGATCACCTCGCCCACATCCAGGGCTGTGCTCATGATGCCGGTGAAGAACTGTCGGGCGGGCACGGTCCTCTCGCCCGAGGGGCCCACCACCTTTATGCGCCCGTCGACGGCCACCACCACGGCCGGGTACTCGGCCGACGGGAAGGCATGGGCTATGGAGCCGCCGATGGTCCCACGGTTGCGGATCTGGGGATGGCCGATGTGCAGGGTGGCCTCGTGTAGCAGCGGGTGAGCGGCCTTCACCAGGGGCGACTTCTCGATGTCCCGCTGTCGGGTCAGGCTGCCGATGGCCAGCCAGCCGTCCTCCTCCCGGATGTAGCTCAGGGACTGGACACCGTTGATGTCCACCAGCGCCTTTGGGCGCACCAGCCGCATGTTGAGCATGGGGACCAGGCTCTGGCCGCCTGCCAGCAGCTTGGCCTCCTCACCCAGATCGGACAAGGCCCTTATCGCTTCATCTAGGGAAGAGCAGCGTATGTATTCGAACGGTGCCGGCTTCATCCAAACAGGCTCCTGTAGGATTATCGTTGCAATTCTGGCACCCGTCGCGGCCTGCAAATATCATGCACACCCCCCGCCCTTTTGGCAAGAGGGGGAGCAGACAAATTGTCCGGACGCGGCATCCAGGGGGTGCCGCGTCTACAGCGTTGGCAGCCAACAGGCCCAGCCGCTACCATGTGGGCGGATGGACGAGTTCGCTGCCCCTTCGGACTGCCTAGCGCTACGCCAGGCCATCATCGAGCGCATCGCCCGGGAGGGCCCCATCACCTTTCGCGACTTCATGGAGATGGCCCTCTATCATCCCCGCCACGGCTATTACGCCCACCGTCTCCCTTTTGGCCCCCAAGGGGACTACGTCACCAGCCCCGAGGTGGGGCCCCTCTTCGGTGCCCTGGTGGGCCGCCAGCTGGCCGAGATGTGGGAGGCCATGGGCCGTCCCCGCCCCTTCCAGGTGGTGGAGATGGGGCCAGGCCGCGGCACCCTGGCCCGCGATATCCTGCTGTGGGCACAGCGCGCCCGCCACGACCTGTTTGACGCCCTCGACTATTGCCTGTTGGAGAGAAGCGAGGCCCTGCAGGCCGCCCAGGAGCTGGCCCTGGCCTGCGCCGGGCTGCAGGTCCGGCACCTGTCCTGCCTGGCACCCGACAGCATCGAGGGATGCATCATCAGCAACGAGCTGGTGGACAGCTTCCCCGTCCACCGCGTCCTCGTCCGCGACGGCCGCCTGTGGGAGATATACGTGGGCTGCCAAGGCCAAGGGTTGGGCGAGGAGCAGGGACCGCCCTCCACCCCGGCCCTGGAAGGCTACTTCCGCCGCCTGGGCCTTTGGCCCGGCGAGGGGTGCTATGCCGAGGTGAACCTGGAGGCCCTGGACTGGGTGCGCAGCGTGGGGCGAGCCCTGCGCCGGGGGTTCGTCATCACCTTCGACTACGGTTACGAGGCAGAGGAGCTGTATGCGCCCTGGCGGCACCAGGGGACGCTCCTATGCTTCCACCGCCACCGTCCCAGCAGCGATCCCTACGTCCGCCTGGGCTGGCAGGACATGACCAGCCACGTGGACTTCACCTCGCTGGTGCAGGCGGGGCGTGAGACGGGGCTGCAGCCCCTGGGCATGGCCTCCCAGGCCGACTTCCTGGTGCGACTGGGCATCCGTGAGGCCCTGCAGGTGGAGGGGCTGGACCTGGAAGAGGCCATGGCGCGCCGCCGCATGGCCGCGGAGCTGCTGGACCCCGCCGGCCTGGGGCGCATACGGGTCCTGGTCCAGGGGAAGGGCATCGGCCCCTGCCGCCTGCGGGGCCTGGAGGGCCAGCCATGAGCATCTCGCCGGGCGACCGTGCGCCCGACTTCACCCTTCCCTCCACCAAGGGGGCCATCACGCTGTCGGAGCTACTGGCGAAGGGGAAGGTGGTGTTGGCCTTTTACTTCCAGGACGACACGCCCCTCTGCGCGACCCAGGTGGGGATGCTTAAGGGGGACTTCGACTTGCTGTCGGAGCTGGGCGCCCAGGTGGTGGCCATAAGCGCCGACGACCTGGACTCCCATCGCCGCTTCGATGAGCGGCTGGGGGGCCTACCCTTCCCCCTGGCCAGCGACCCGTCGCTGGCGGTGGCCCGTGCCTACGGCGTGGTGGACGAGACGGGCAAGCGCTGCCGTAGGGCCATGTTCGTCATCGACCAGGACGGGACGGTGCTCCTGGCCAACCCGTTCTTCCAGCCCAACAGCCCCCAGCAGTACCAGGAGCTGTTCCGGGCGCTGGGCCTGGAGGTCTAGATGGCCCTCCGCCTGGCGGGGCTGTCGCTGGCCGCCGCCCTGTTGGCCCTGGGCTGCCGTGGCGAAGGCCCCACGTTGCTGCCGACGCCCCTGGCGCCCATGTCGCTGGTGGTCCAGAGCGCCGCCTTCTCGCCTGGCGACCCGATCCCGGCCCGCTACACCTGCGATGGAGGGGACGTATCGCCGCCCCTGTCCTGGTTCGGCGCCCCCAAGGGCACCGTGTCCTATGTCCTGGTGATGGACGATCCCGATGCCCCAGGGGGCGGCTTTGTCCACTGGTTACTGTACGACCTGCCGGCGGATCTCCAGTCCCTGCCCGAGGGCATCCCGGTCGGCGGGCAGTGGGTCAGGGGCGCCCTTCAGGGCAGGAACGATGCGGGGCGGGTGGGCTACAGCGGCCCATGCCCGCCCCGCGGCCCGGCCCACCGCTACCGCTTCAGCCTCTACGCCCTGGACACGTTCCTGCGGCTGGGGCCGGGCGCCTCGCTCGAACGGCTGGCCCGGGCCATGAGCGGCCACGTCCTGGCTTGGGGCCAACTGGTCGGCACCTACGCCCGCTACTCCTCCTCCCCGTTCTCTGGGCCGGACGCGCAGCCCTCGGCCCAGTCGGGGTGGCGTTGCCTGTTGCGGACGGGACCCGCCGTCACCGGCAGCTGCACGCACTTGCCGTCGGGATTGGTCATGCTGACCCGCTGAGGGCCGCCGCGGCTGCCGCCGTTGCCGTCAGTCTCCTCACCCGGCCCAGGCTCGCAGCCCTGGCCCTCGGGCACCTGCCACTTGGGGTGCTTGGCCGGGTCGCGGACGACGTTGGACACGCAGGGCAGCTGCATCTCCTTGCCGTCAGGGTTGGTGACGGTGACCCGCGCAGGGCCGCCGACAACCTCGTCCTCCGACCCCTCTCCCTCATCCTCGTCTTCCTGCTCTCCACCTATGGGGGTGGCGGTGGGCGAGGGCGTCGGGGTGACGGCAGGGGTTACCGTCGGCGTGGGCGTCGGCGTCCCCTCCTCCTGCTGGAGCTGGACCTGCTCGCCCTGGCCGCCGGAGGGGCCGCCGTCGTTGGCAGCGAAGACGGTCAGCCCCAGGAGCAGGGACCCCACACCCAGGGAGAGCACGAAACCCAGTCTGGCAGCGTTCATGTCGCACCTCCCGGCCCGTCGTTCCGCAAGTGTATTCGCCCGGGGCCCGGGGCGTGTTACGGGCAGATGGTGGACCGTTGGGCCAATCCATCGCGCCACCCGGCCACCGAGGGGCAGGTCTGGCCTTGCTCCATTCACGGGGACATAATGGGAGCGAAGGGGGCAGCCCATGCAGACGGTATACTCCTACCACCCCGTGTTCCGACGAGGGCCTCGCTGGCGGGAGCTAGCCCCCGGCCAGCGGCTGGAGGCAGCCGCCGAGGCGGAGGCGCTCCTGATGGCGCCCGAGTCGCCGGTCCAGGTGCGGGGCGTCTACTCTACAGTTGGCTTCCGCCCCGACGCCGACCTGATGATGTGGTGGGTCGGGCCTTCGGCCGACGCCCTCCAGTCGCTGCTGGTCGCCTTCCAGAGGACGTTGCTGGGGCAACACCTGGAGCTGACCTGGGCCTTCCTGGGCCTTCACCGACCACCGGAGTTCAACCCGGACCACCTGCCGGCGTTCCTGAGGGGCGAGCCCCCTAGGCGCTACCTGTGCGTCTACCCCTTCGTCCGCACCGCCGAGTGGTACCTGATGCCGCCCGAGGAGAGGGCGCGCCTGCTGAGGGAGCACGGGGAGCTGGGCCGCCGCTTTCCCCAGGTCCTGACCAACACCACCCAGGGATTCGGCCTGGGCGACTACGAGTGGATCCTCGCCTTCGAGACCGACGAGTTGGACAAGCTGGTGGACTGCATCCGCACGCTGCGTTCCGCCGAGGCCCGGCGCTACACCCGCCTGGAGGTGCCCTTTGTGTTGGGCATCCGCAAGCAGCTGGGCGAGGCGGTGGCGGACCTGGCCTGAGCCCTGCCGGGAACTTGGTCAGACGCCACCCGTCGGGTACCACCGCGCCGACGATCCGGGCCTAGCGTCGGGCAAAGACGCCCCCGGGACCCGGCCAATGGTCCCGTCCACTCCCGGTCGACCCCGTTGGAGGTCTTGGGAAATCGGCGGACATCCAGGCATGGCCTATCACTTGTCGGTTTGTTGCCAGATAACACTACTATTGTTTAAGGCGGCACCCCTTCACTAGCATAAGAAGCATGGAGCGCGAGCCTCGGCCGGTGGTCCGGGTGCTGACCATCCTCTGCGAGCTGGCCGACGCCCCCCTCGAGGAGGAGGAGCGGGTAGACCAGGCGCGCCCCCTGCTCACCGTGAGCGGCCTAACGGTGGAGGACTTGCGACGCGCCCTGGCCGACCCCAGCCTGGACTGGCACCGCAGCAAGGCACAGGAGCTGGGCCTCAGCACCGACACCTGGCTGAACGTGGTGCGGGCCACCTGTGTGACCCAGAGTCGCAGCCTGGGCGACCTCATGACGCGGCTGCGGGCTGCCCTGGAGCGGGCCCGGGCCGAGGCCGCCCAGCAGCCACCCCAGTCCTGACGCCCCTGGCCCCCCGGGCCTGCGGGGCTTATCATGGCCTCGGCGAACCCGTCAGGAGGTGTGCTACCATGACCGCCGGCCCCAAGACCCGCATCGAGCGCGACTCCATGGGCACTATGGAGGTGCCCGCCGATGCCTATTACGGTGCCTCCACCCAGCGGGCCGTCCTCAACTTCCCCATCTCAGGGCAGCCCATGCCCCGGCCCTTCGTGCGCATGCTGGGGCTCATCAAGTGGGCAGCGGCCAGGGTGAACGCCGAGCTGGGCCTATTGGAGCCACGCTTGGCCGAGGCCATACAGCAGGCCGCGCGGGAGGTGGCCGAGGGGCGCTGGGACGACCAGTTCGTGGTGGACGTCTTCCAGACAGGCTCCGGCACGTCCACCAACATGAACGCCAATGAGGTCATCGCCAACAGGGCCACGGAGCTTCTGGGGGGAGAGCGGGGCTCCCGACTGGTGCACCCCAACGACCACGTGAACCTCTGCCAGTCTTCCAACGACGTCATACCCACGGCCCTGCACCTGGCCGCCCTGGTGGGCATCGAGCGGCGCCTGTTGCCGGCGCTGGAGTCCCTGCGTCAGGCCCTGCTGCGCAAGGCGGAGGAGTTCTGGCCCATCATCAAGACCGGACGCACCCACCTGCAGGACGCCACGCCCATCCGTCTCGGGCAGGAGTTCCTGGGCTACGCCGGACAGGTGGAACGGGCCATAAGGCGACTGCGCTACGCCCAGCAGGAGCTGTCGGAGGTGGCCCTGGGAGGCACCGCCGTGGGCACGGGCATCAACTCGCACCCGGAGTTCGCCCGCCGCGTATGCGCCCTCCTGTCCCAGGAGCTTGGCATCGAGGTCCGGGAGACGGACAACCACTTCTGCATGCAGGCCACCCTGGATAACGTCGTCATGGCCAGCGGCTGCCTGCGCACCGTCGCCGTGAGCCTGATGAAGATCGCCAACGACATCCGCTGGATGGGCTCCGGTCCCCGCGCCGGCCTGGGAGAGCTACAGCTGCCGGAGGTCCAGCCCGGCAGCTCCATCATGCCCGGGAAGGTCAACCCGGTCATAGCCGAGTCCCTCATCCAGGTCTGCGGTCAAGTGCTGGGCAACGACCAGGCAGTGGTCCAGGCTGGCCAGGGCTCCTACTTCGAGCTGAACGTGATGATGCCCCTGGCCGCCCGCAACCTGTTGGAGAGCATCGAGCTGTTGGCCAACGCCGTCGACAACTTCCGTCAGAAGTGCGTGGAGGGGCTCAAGGCCACCCAGCGCGGCCCCGAGATGGTGGAGAAGGGCCTGATGTTGGCCACCGCCCTGGTGCCGGCCATCGGCTACGACGCCGCTGCCGAGGTGGCCAAGGAGGCCGCCCGCACGGGCCGCACCATCCGCGAGGTAGCCCGGGAGCGGACTGGGCTATCGGACGAGGAGCTGGACCGCCTCCTGGACCCCACGGCCATGACGGAGCCGGGCCTGGGGGCAGGCCCCATCTCCGGCTAGGACTCCTGGGCAAGCTCGGCCCAGCGGGGCTGGCGCTTCTCCAGGAAGGCCATGACCCCCTCGCGGTGCTCCGGCGAGCGACGGCAGCGCTCTATGACCTCGTTCTCGAAGCGGCGGGCCGTCTCCAGGTCCGACTCGACCCCCCGGTGCACCGCCTCCTTCATCCATCCCAGGATACGGGTGGGACCATAGGCCAGCTCGCCGGCAAAGGCCAGCACATCGTCCAGGAAGGACTCCTGCGGGAAGACGCGGCTCACGAGACCTATCTGCAGGGCCTCGTGGGCGTCGATAATGCGGGCCGTCATGCCCAGCTCCAGGGCCTTGCCCATGCCCACCAGCCGCGGCAGCAGGAAGGTGCTGCCGAACTCGAAGATGAGCCCCACCCGGGCGAAGATGAAGCCGATGCGGGCCTGGTCCGAGGCCAGGCGGATGTCACAGGGCAGGGTGAGGGTGGCGCCGATGCCCACCGCCGGGCCGTTGATGGCCGCCACCAGCGGCTTGGGGAACTCGTAGACGCTGCGGAAGAGGTCGTCGCCGGCCAGCTCGCGCTGGCCGCCCTCCTCGATCATGCGCCGAAAGTCGCGCACGTCGTAGCCGGAGCAGAAGGCCCGGCCGGCCCCCGTCAGGACCACACACCCCACCCCCCTGTCCTCGGCCGCCTGCCGCAAGGCGTCCATCAGCTCGCGGCCCATGGTGGCGTTGAAGGCGTTGAGGACCTGGGGCCGGTTCAGGGTGACCACCGCCACCCGGTCCCGCCTCTCGTAGGTGATGGTCTCGTAGGACATGGCACCACCTCCTTAACCCTTGGTCGGCTCAGCGCTCGGGCGCCTGGTCCAGGGCGCGGTTAGCCAGCGCATCCGCCCGCCGGTTCTGCTCCCTGGGTATGGCCTTCACCTCGAACTCCTGGAAGCGCCGCCTGAGCTCTATCAGGCGAGCGAACAGGCGGCGCAGGGCAGGGTTTCTCACCCTATAGCGGTGCTGGAGCTGACGCACCACCAGCTCCGAGTCCATCCTCAGCTCCAGGGAACGGGCGCCCAGGGCCAGGGCCGCTTCCACAGCGGCGATGGCCGCCCTGTACTCGGCCTGGTTGTTGGTGGCCACGCCGATAGGCCGAGAGATAGTGTATAGCTCCCTGCCCTCCTCGTCGAGCAAAACGGCGCCGATGGCTGCCGGGCCGGGGTTGCCCCGCGAGGCGCCGTCCGCATAGGCCACCACCCTCTCCGCCTTCACCGTCGCAGGGCCACCTGGACGTCATCGTCGTAGACGGTCACCCGCGCCACCAGGGCATGGAGGCAGCGACCCAGCTCCTCCGGCGTCAGCTCGCGCCAGCGCTCCAGGGAGCGTCGCGCCTCCGCTCCGTCGGCCCCCAGGTGGCGCCGCACCAGCTCCACCCCTGCCTGCCGCCACTGGTCCTCGTCCAGGTCCCCGCGGGCCACCTCGGCCAGGAGACGGGAGAGGCGGCGGAGCAGACGCGTCAGTTCTGCCTCCTGAGGGGGGCCATGAGCAGCATCGACCTCCGGGCCATGGGCCAGGACGGCCTCCACCACTCGCTCCTCCAACTGCTGGGCGCGCCAGGTGTGGTAGTCGCAGAAGCTGCGGTTCACCCGCGAGCCGCACTGGTAGTAGCGGTACTCGCCGTGCTGGATGTCGCCATCGCGACGGCGCCAGCGCTGGACACGTCGCACCCCCACCATGCGGCCCCCGCAGTAGCCGCAGTAGGCCAGTCCCGACAGGGGGAACAGGGCCGACCGGGGACGGGGCCCTCCCTGCCCCGCTCCCAGCCTCCGCTGGGCCCGCTCGAACTCCTGGGCCGATACCAGCGGAGGATGGTTGGCGGGGACCCGGACGCCGAACCGACGGTAGGTGCCCAGGTAGACGCGGTTGCGGAGGACGTCCCGCACCGCTGCCACCGTCCACAGGCGGCCGCTACGGGTCCGGGCGCCCATCTCGTTGAGGCGCTGGGCCAGCCGCCTCAGCCCCAGCCCTTCCTGGACGTAGAGACGGAAGATCAGGCGCACCACCTCCGCCTCCTCGGGCACCACCTCCAAGCGGCGTCTCTCGCCGACCCGGTAGCCGAAGGGGGGTCGGCCGAGGGCAGCCCCCCGGACCGCCAACCGGGCCATGGCCCGCCGGACCTGGTCGGCCATGGGGCTGGCGGGGCGCAGCCCCAGCAGCTCCCGGCCCAGGTCGCCCCCGCTGGCCAGCGAAAGGACCTGCCCGCCCCGGGCCAGGACCTGGAAGTAGCGCAGGCAGGCCTCGGCCGGGTCCCTGCCCAGCACGGCGGCCGAGGGGACCACCACCGCCGCCCCCCGTGCGCAGGAGAGCAGCTGGGGAAAGGCCTCCTCCTGGGCACCCGTCAGAAAGGCCGCCGGACGGAGGCGGCGCCGCCGGCAGAACTGGCGGAACTCCTCCTCACCCTCGGGGCCAGCGCCGGGGAAATAGCCCACAGCGTCCATGGCCTGTGCAACCTAGCCCACGTAGAGGATCCGCTCGCAGCTCACACACTGCACCAGGGCGTTGCCGGAGCGGGCCTGCTGGATAAGGGACGTGGGGAGGGTGATGCGACAACCGCCGCACAGGCCCCGCTCCACCCTGGCCACGGCGCGGCCCTGGCGACGAGATCGCAGCTCCTGGTATAGGCGAAGGGCGGCGCCATTGATGCGGACCGCCTGTCCCGCCCTCCGCTCCTCCAGGGCAGCCAGCTCCCCCTCCAGCGCCTCCTTTTGGGAGCGGAGGGCAGCCTCCTCGGCCCGCCATTCCTCTTCGCGACGGGCAAGAAGCGCCTCCCTATCCCGCAGGGCCGCTTCCTGCTCGTCCCCCTGCAGCATCAGCTCCAGCAGGGCGTCCTCCCTTCTAGAGAGCTGGCGCTGGAGGGACTCCAGGTCTGCCTGCAGGTCCTGCAGCTCCTTCGGGTTGCGGACGCTGCCACCGTAAAGCTTGTCCTCCACCGCCTTGGCCTTGCGCCGCAGGTCTTCCACCTCCCACTCGGCCTCCCGTTGGCGGTGGCGCAGGTCCAGCAGCCCTCGCCGCATCCGGGCCACTTCCTCCCGCAGCTCCAGCAGGTCTGCAGGCTCCTGCAGTCGGCCGACGACGTCCTCCAAGCGCTGGCGGAGGGAATCTATGGCCAGGTCGGTCTCCTGGAGGGCGAAGAGCTCGGCGACGGTGGTCATGGGCGGGAACAGGAGGGCTGGACGGGCCCGCGACGGGATTATAGACTGACTACAGGGACGCTGACAAGGCGAAGGCCTCCCCCACCACTTAGGCGGTGTTCCCGATGCGCTACCACGTCTCCCACGAGCTGAAGCAGGCAGTAGGGGCGCGCACCCTCTTCGCCCTGCGAGAGGAGCATGTGGCCCTCCAGGAGGGGCTGGTCCTGGACCGGCTGGACGGCACTGTGGAGGTGATCCGCACCAACAAGGGACTGCTGGTGCGGGTCCAGGTGGCCGGACAGGGCCATGGCCAGTGCGCCCGCTGCCTGACCGACCTGGACTACCCTGTCCACCTCCAGTTCGAGGAGGAGTTCCTGCCGGTGGCCGATGTCTTCACCGGCGCCCCTCTGCGCATACCCGAGGGCGCCGACAACTTCCTCATCGGTGCCGACTTCGTGCTGGACCTGCACGAGCCTCTCCGCCAGTACGCCTTGATGGCCGAGCCCCTCAACCCCCTTTGTCGGCCCGACTGCCGGGGCCTGTGCCCCCAGTGCGGCAGCGACCTGAACGCGGGCGCCTGCCGTTGCGCCCCGATGTTCGACAGCCGCTGGGAGGCCCTGCGGGCCCTGGCCGGCCGCCTGGACCCTGAGGAGGAGTAGTAAGCCATGGGTGCCGTCCCCAAGAAGAAGCCCTCCCGCGCCAAGACCCGACAACGCCGTGCCCACTGGCACGCCGAGACAGCGGCCCTGGTGCGCTGCCCCCGGTGCCGCAGCCCACGGCTGCCCCACCACGCCTGCCCCGTGTGTGGGACCTATCGGGGCCGCCAGGTGGTGCCCGTGGAGGTCCCCGGCCGCTAAGGCCCCGTCGGCGGCACGTCCCGCCCCATGAGCCGGCCCGGAGGCAGGCCTGAGGCCGCCCTTGCCTTCGTTGACAGTAGGGGAGGAGGGGGATTACAATTCGGGGCGACCGCGGCGGAGGCAGGGGGAGAGGAATGCGCAAGGACCTTCTGGATATCCTCGCCTGTCCCATGTGCAAGGCGCCCTTGGACCTGACCGCCGAGGAGGAGCGGGGCCAAGAGGTGGTCAAGGGCTACCTCACCTGCACCAGGTGCGGCGAGCGCTATCCCATCGAGGACTCCATCCCCAACCTCCTGCCGCCCCACATGCGTCAATCGGTGCCCTAACGCGGAGGTGGCAAGGGGATGCAGAAGACCCAGCTAGCTGGTGCCCTGATTATGGTGGGCTCCGTCCTGCAGATGGTCCTCTTCCTGTGGGCGGTGGCCCGTCGCAGCTACTTGGCGGTGGCCCTGCCCGTCATGGGTGCCCTGGCCACCGTTTCGGCCCTGGCCTTCTGGATCGGCTGGACCCTCTTCACCGCTGAGAGCGAGGAGGAAGAGGAGCCGCTGGAGCTGTCGGTGGAGGGCTAGGCCCCGCCGACATCCCGCTCCCAGCCCGGGGCGGCCACGCGCCTCACCCCCTGCTCGCCGGCCCGTAGTCGCATCTCCGCCACCGTCAGGCCCAACAAGGGATGCCGCAGACCGGGGGCGATCTCGCTCAGGGGCACCAGCACGAAGGGGCGCTGGTGCAGGCGGGGATGGGGCAGCACTAGCTCCGGCGTCTCCAGGGCCAGGTCATCGTAGAAGAGGACGTCCAGGTCGATGGGTCTCGGCCCCCAGCGCGGCCCCTCCCGGCGTCCCAGCTCCCGCTCCAGCCCCTTTAGAAAGTGGAGCAGCTCATGTGGTGCCAGTCCTGTCTGCAGATGGCAGCAGGCGTTGTAGTAAGGAGGCTGGCCTGGGGGTCCCCCCACCGGCTCCGTCTCGTAGAGGGAGGAGACGGACAGCACGCTCCCGAGGCCTCCCAGGCGCGACAGGGCCTGGCGCAGGTTGGCAGCCCTGTCGCCCAGGTTGGACCCCAGCCCTAGGTAGACGTCCGCCACCCGTCCCCCCTCCCCACCAGGAACACGATGGAGGCACGGGCCAGGGCAGGCCCATCACGCAGCCCCACTTGCGCCTCGCCGAAGGCCACCGGCCGCCGCCACTGTAGGACCTTCCCCTCGGCCACCAACTCCCCGGGGCCGCTCGTCGCCAGGAAGAGGACGTCCATGGACACGGTGGCCTGGGGGGCCTCCGCCAGGCCCTCCATGGCCTTGAGGTGGCCCAGGGCTGCCCCCACGGCCGAGTCCATAATGGCCCCCAGGACCCCCCGGTGCACACGCCCCCAGGGGTCCAGGTGAGACGGGCCCGCTACCAGGACGAGGCGGGCATACCCCGGTCGCACCTCCTCCAGTCGCCCGCCCATGTTGGCCACGAAGGGGCTGTGGCTGCCATCCTGCATCGGTCCCTCCAGCACCAGGCTAGCGGCAGGGGGCACGACCAGTCCAGGGCCAGTTGACGTTCACGTCAGATATCCATAGAATGCGTCCAGGCAGCTCCCGCCAGGAATAAGGAGGAGGCTATGGCTACCACGGGCTACGTCGAGAACGGTGGCGTCCGCATCTACTACGAGATCCACGGCCGCGGCGTCCCGGTCCTCCTGCACCACGGCTTTACCAGCTGCGCCGAGGACTGGCACCGCTTCGGCTACGTAGGGCCGCTGGCCGAACGCTTCATGGTCATCCTCATGGACGCCCGCGGCCACGGCAAAAGCGACAAGCCCTACGACCCCCAGCTCTACACCATGGACCTACGCACCGATGATGTGCGGGCAGTCCTGGACGCCGTGGGTGTGGAGCGCGCCCACTACTGGGGATACTCCATGGGCGGTCACACCGGGTTCCACTTCCTGAAGCGCTATCCGGAACGGATCCTGGGCTTCGTCAACGGGGCCTCGGGTGCCGGCTTTCCGCGTCGCGACCTGGCAGCCGTCGAGGCCCGCGCCGACGCCCTGGCCTCAGGCGACCTGAGGGCCATCGCCGCCTCGTGGAACTCTACCGAGTCGGCCATGGCGGCGCTGCTGGAGCGCAACGACCTGCGGGCACTGTCGGCCTGCATCCGTGGCAACCTGGCCTCGGAGCGGGTGGACCCCGCCGACCTGCGGGCACCTTCCCTGCACTACGTGGGGGAACGGGACCCCATCCTGCCCGGCACCAAAGCGGCCGCGGAGAAGATGGCCGGTGCCTTTCACGTCATAGCCGGCGAGAACCACCTCAGCTGCTTCCGTCACAGCGGCAAGGTGCTGCCCCTGGTGACCGAGTTCCTGGAAAGGGTCTCCCAGCCGGCCTAGTCCCGTCTGGTGGGGAGGAGAAAGGTAAAGCGCCCCTTGGCCACCAGCCGGCCGTCGGGCAGTCGGCGGGCCTCGGCCTCGGCGAAGGCCACCTGACGTCCCAGACGCAGCACCCACCCCTCGACCTCAAGCCGCTCGCCGGGCCGCGCGGCGGCCACAAAGCTGACGTTCATCTCCAGCAGCAGGTGGGGGTCGGGGCGGACGGAGTCAAGGCCCCGCAGGGAAGTGATGGCGCCGGCCACCGCCTCGTCCAGCAGGGCCGCCACCACTCCGCCGTGCATGATGCCGCCCGGGTTGGTGTGCTGCGGGCCCAGGGTGATGCCCCAGCGCACGCGCCCCTCCGACCACTCCAGCAGCTCGGCGCCCATGGCCTCCACGAAGGGGCTCCGCAGGGGGGCCTCCCCGCTCAAGGCGCCCCCTCCGGTGCCTGCCAGCCGCGAACGACGGCGTCGGCCATGCGGGCCACCCGCGCCATCTCCTTCACGTCGTGGACCCGGACGATGTCGGCCCCCTGGGCTATGGCCAGGGCGACGGTGGCTGCCGTCCCCTCCAGTCGGTCCTCTACCGGCAGCCCTCCCAGCACGAGCCCGATGACGGACTTGCGCGAGGTCCCGATGAGCAGCGGCCGTCCCGCCGCCCGACGTAGCTCGCCCAGCCGACGCAGCATCTCCAGCGCGTGCTCGGGCCGCCAGCCGAAGTTGAAGCCCGGGTCGACGATGAGGACATCGCGGGGCACGCCCGCCGCCTCGGCCAACCGGAAGGACTCCTCCCAGCCAGCCAGCACATCGGCCACCACCCCGTTGAAGGGGCGGCCACGCTGGTTATGCATGACCACGGCCGGGACACGGTAGTCGGCCAACATGCGGGCCATATCAGGGTCACCCTTCAGTCCGGTGACGTCGTTCACCAGGGAGGCGCCGGCCTCCAGGGCGGCCATGGCCACCTGGGCCTTGGCCGTGTCGATGCTGATGGGCACGTCCAGCTCCGAGGCCAGCGCCCTCACCACCGGCAAGACGCGGCGCAGCTCCTCCTCGGCCGGCACCGGCTGGTAGCCCGGGCGGGTGGACTCGCCACCCACATCGATGATGTCGGCCCCCTCCTGACGCATGCGCAGCGCCCGCCTCACCGCCGCCGCCACGTCGTAGCCGAGGCCATCGCCGGCGAAGGAATCGGGCGTGCAGTTGACTATGCCCATCACATAGGTCCGTTCGCCCCAGCGGAACTCGCGTCCGCCGATGGTCATGGGTGGCGGCTGCCGGGGGCTGGCCTCGCACATACCACGGCCAGTATAGACTAGGTGCCTTCCTCGTCCCATGGGAGGGGAGGCCAGCGCAGGTGCCAGTCGGTAGCCCGCTGGTAGGCGTGGGCGACCCGTAGGACCGTCCCCTCATCCCACCAGCGCCCTACCAGCTGCAGGCCGATGGGCAGGCCGCTGCCATCGAAGCCACAGGGCAGGGAGATGGCCGGCTGCCCGCTCAGATTGAAGGGGTTAGTGTTGCGGATGAGGGCCAGGGTGGCCGGTAGCTCCGCTCCCTCGAGCGGCGGCGCCACCACGGGCGTGGTAGGTGTGGCCAGCAGGTCTATCTCCTGCCAGAGGTCCCTCCAGGCCTCCACCGTCGCCGTCCGCACCCGCTGGGCCTGCACGTAGGCCACGGCCGGATAGAGGGCGGCCATCTCCAGGCGTAGGCGCACGTCCTGGCCGTAGTCCTGGGGGCGCTCTCGCAGCCAAGGCAGGTGATAGGCGAGGGCCTCCACCAGGGTTATCGTCCCGGCCGCCTGGGGGACCACAGCCATGTGCGGCAGGGAGACCTCCAGCACCTGGGCCCCCAGCTCTGACAGCACCTCCAGCGCCCGCCGGACCGCGGCCTCGACCTCCCCCGCCACCCCCTGGAAGAAGTGTTCGCGGGGCACGCCGATGCGCAGCCCCTTCACCCCCTCCCCCAGATGCGCAGCGTAGTCGGGCACCGGCACCCTGGCCGCCGAGCGGTCGTGGGCATCGGGCCCGGCGATGGCCGCCAGCACCAGGGCACAGTCCTCGGCGGTCCGACACATGGGCCCCACACAGTCCAGGCTCCAGGCCAAAGGTATGACGCCATAGGTGCTCACCCGGCCGAACGTGGGCTTGAGGCCCGTGATGCCGCACAGGGCCGAGGGTATACGGATGGAGCCGCCCGTGTCGGTGCCCAGGGCAGCGAGGCACTCCCCCGCCGCCACCGCCGCCCCCGAGCCGCCCGACGAGCCTCCGGCGATGCGACCCATGTCCCAGGGGTTGCGCACTGGCCCGTAGTGGGGGTTGACACTGGTGGCGCCGAAGGCAAACTCGTGCAGGTTGAGCTTCCCCAGCAGCACGGCCCCCGCCCGCCGCAGGCGTGCCACTACCGTGGCGTCCTCCTGCGGTACCGACCCGGCCAGGACCTTGGAGCCAGCGGTGGTGCGCACGCCGGCTGTCCAGAACAGGTCCTTGACCGCCACGGGAATGCCATGGAGAGGGCCGCGACGCTGCCCCCTTGCCAGCTCCTCCTGGGCCTTACGGGCCGCCGCCAGGGCCTCTTCGGCTGTGACGGTGATGAAGGCGTTCAGGTGCGGCTCGAGGGCCTCGATGCGCCGCAGGCAGCTCTCCGTCAGCTCGAGGGGCGACAGCTCGCGCCGGGCCAGCAACTGCGAGGCCTCGGCCAGCGTACGGACGGGAAGGGCCGGAACGCTCATCCCTCAGCGGCGGGGGCCTCAAAGGTGACCGCCGGCCCCGTCTCCCCCACTGGGACGGAGTAAAGGGAGTCCAGGGCCTGCACCACCAGCACCATATAGGCCTGCAGGGGGGCCTCGTCCTCGGGCGGCAGCCTCAGGCCCAGGCGCGACAGGAGGACTCCGGGGTCGTCCTGCACCTCAGCCCTCCACCGCCTCGATCTCCTCCTCCTGCACCTGGCCGTCGCGGATGCGGAAGGCCCTTACCACCGGGCGCTCGGGGTCCTTGAGGGAGACGAGGACGTAGTACGCCTCGGGCCAGAAGGCCAGGCGGACATCGGTAGGGGAAGGGTAGGCCTCGCTGAAGGTGTGGGAATGATAGATGGCCAAGAAGTCCCAACCGTTCTGCTCGCACTCACGGTAGACGCGGAACAGGTCGTTGGGGTCCACCTGGTAACGGTATGGGCTCTCCTCGGCGTTGCGGCACCGATAGAGCCTGGTGGCGTGGCCATTGCTGCCGGCGATGATGCCGCAGCACTCGTTGGGTGCCTCCGCCTTGGCATGGGCTACCATTTCGTCCAGGTAGCGCTTGGGCAGGCGCAGGGGCATGGCAGACTACCTCTCGCGACGGATGAGGTCGGGACGATTCCGATGCTACGTGCCCTCCTGAAGGTCGGTCAAGGTTCCGGGCCGCCACCTTGACGGGCCAGCCGCCGGCGCTCTATCTGCATCCGGCGCCTCCGCTCCGCCCTGGGCTCGGTCCGCTCCACCGTGTTGAGCACATACAGCAGGGTGGGCAGGCAGGCCACCATGACGGCGATGGCGATGATCTGGGCCGTGCGCAAGCCCGCCCAGACGATGTCGTCCAGCCGCAGGAAGCTCACTCCCAGCCGCATGGCCGAGTAGAGGAACGCCCAGGCGAGGAAGATGAGGCCAGGCCTTGTCCCCCGCCGCCACAGGTAGAGGAGGACGGCGAAGATGGCCAGATCGGCCAGCATCTCGTAGGCCACCGCCGGGTGCTGCACGTGGTCGGGGCCGTAGCGTATGAAGCTGGGACTGTCGGGGTGGGTGTAGCGCACGCCCCAGGGAAGGGACGTGGCCTCGGCGAAGTGCTCGCCGTTGATGATGTCGCCGATGCGTCCCACGGCCATGCCGACGATGGCCCCCATGGCCGCCACATCGGCCACCCGCCACTTGTTGGGCACCCGCGCCAGCAGGGTGTAGAGCCAGGCACCCAGGCTCCCGCCGATGAGGGCGCCGTAGATGGAGATGCCGCCGGCGTTGAGGGCGAAGATGCGCCCCGGATCGTCCCGGAACTGGTCCAGGTTCTCAAGGACGAACAGGGCACGGGCACCAATGATGCCCCCCACCACCAGGGCCAAGGCGGTGTTGTAGATGTGGTCGTCACTGAAGCCGGCCCGGCGGGCGAACCGCGCCGCCACCGCCACCCCGACCAGCACGCCCAGGGCAGCGAACAGCCCGTGCCAGGTCACTTCCAGCCCGCCCACCTCGAAGATGACGGGGTCCATCGGGATGCGTATGCTCAGAAGGCTAAGCATCTTCTCCTCCCCGACTGTCGGCCCGGACGCCGGCCCGGGCCAGCAGTCGCTCCATCTCCCGTCGGAGTCCCACCTCGGGCCAGCCCTGGACGGCCAACTTGGTCTCCGTGGGCCCGATGCGCATCCACAGTCGTCGGCGGGGCAACCACAGGGCCATGAGCAGGCCAGCCATCAGGAGGCCTGTCGCGACCCAGACCAGGGTGTCGCTGCGGTCGCGGCGGACCTGGATGCCGGCGAATTCCCGCTGCCCGACAAAAGTATACTCGTAGTCCCCGACCTGCGCCGACTGGCCAGGTCGCAGGGCGAGAGGCCGCTCGCTCACGCCCAGCAGGTAAAGGGTGGGCATGCCGGGCAGGCCGGCCACGGGCACCCGGCCCCCTTCGGAGGCGTTGGCCGTGCCGTAGGCCACGTCCGTCATCTGCAGCAGGGCGCTGTCCCCCTCCCTTCCGGGCGGCAGGGGGAAGCCCGTGACCCTGGCAGCGGGCACCTGGTCCACCCGCACCAGCTCCCACTCCAGCCCACCGGCCGCTGCACGCCCCCCTTCGCCGATGACTACGCCGCCGCTGGGGTCGCCGGATGCCACCAACAGGCGCGGCCCCTGATCTGGCGCTTGCCACAGCCCCAGCAGGTAGCTGTGACCGCCCACCATCAGGTAGGCGAGGGACACATCGGTGGGGCCTTGGCCCAGGTCCAGACGGAGGGGCTCCCCCACGGGCACCGTCCCCTCGAACAGCACGTTGCCCGAGGCGTCCCGCGCCCGCACGAAGGGGGCAGGACGCTGGAACTCCAGGGCCAGCGTCTCACGATACAGAACGTCGCCGCTGCGCATGTCCCTGACCTGGACCTCGGCCCCATAGCCGAAGTAGGCCGCCTGGTAAAAGCGGTAGCCGTCGTAACTGCAGGGGGAGTTGACGGTCACCTGGCAGCGCTTGACCTCCTCCCCTTGCCGGTAGATGACCAGCTGGGTCCGGTAGTCCAGAGGGGTGCCCTGGGGATCGAAGCGCCCCGTGGCGTCCTCCACCTTCACCAACATCTGCCGTGGGCTGGCCACCGTGGGCAGGACGGGGCGGCTCTGGCCCTCGGCCACCAGGAGGGCGGTATCGAAGGTGCCGGCGCTGCCCACCGCCGCCGCTATCACGAAAAGGGCCACCGCCCCGTGGCCCAGCAGGGTGCCGAAGGCCGCCCAGGGGAAGCGGTCAGCGAAGAGGTAGGTCACGGCCCCCTCCGGAAAGCGCACCACCCGGTAGAGGGAGCGGCGCAAGGCCCTCTCCAGGGCGTCTACGTCGGCAGCGGCCGCAGCCCGCAGGCGGTGGGGGGCCGTATCGAAGTAGGAGTCGGGGACGCGCAGGCGGGGACGGACGATGCCGGCCCAGATGCCCGGCAGCCGTCCGACCACGTAAGCGACCGTCGACGTGACCAGCAGCCCCAGGGCGACCGCGAACCAGGGCGCATGGAACAGGTCCAGCAGGCCCAGACGCCAGAGCCACTCGGCAGCGGGGCCGAAGCGCTCCCTCTGCTGGGCCAGCCATGCCGCCTCGGCCGCGGGATCGCCCCTTGCCCAGAAGGGAAGTTGGGGCAACAGCACCCCCAGCAGGGCCACCAGGGCCACTACCCCCGTCACCACTGCCGCCCAGCGGGGGCTCTGCAGCAGCCACCACAGCGTCCGCAGCGGTCCCGTCAGCGACAGCGCGGGGCGCGCCGACTTGGCCGAGGGTAGGGCCATGCTACTGGAGCACCTCCCGGATGCGCCGTCCCAGCTCCCCCTCGTCGATGGCCTCCTGCACGTCCTTGCCCTGTCCGGGAGCCACAAAGGGGCCACGGAAGACGCTGCGCACCACGCCGTCGCGGTCAATGAAGAAGGTAGTCGGCAGGCCCAGTAGCCGATAGGCGTTGGTCACGTCCCCCGTGCGGTCCAGGGCCACCGGGAAGGGGAGGCCGAACTCGCGGGCGAACCTGCGCGCCGACTCGACGTCCTCCTGGACGTTCACCGCCACCACCACCAGGCCCTGGTCGCGGAACTGTCGATAGGCGCCCACCAGCAGGGGCATCTCCCGCCGGCAGGGGGAGCACCAGGTGGCCCAAAAGTTCAGGACTACCGCCTGCCCCCGCAGCTCGCTGAGACGCAGGTCGCGACCGTCGAGGGTAGGCAGCACGAAGTCGGGGGCGAGCATACCCGTGCGGGGCCCCACCTCCGTGCCAGCCGTCACCAGTCCCGGGGGCAGGTCGACAGGCCCGTAGGGGCCGCCGCCGACGCCCACCGCGTCCCCTCCCTGGGGCCGGTATTCGAGCCACCAGATGGCCAGCCCCACCAGAGCGATGACGGCCAGGGCCAGGAGGGGCCGTCCCCAGCGCCTTTTTGCCACCGCTCCTCTCCTCCCATACCCTCGGTGGGCGGCCCTCACACGCCGGCGTAGCTGTGCAGGCCCGCCACCACCAGGTTCACCGCGAAGTAGGTGAACAGGACGGCGCCATAGGCCGCCACCAGCAGGACCGCCGACCTGTGGCCCCGCCAGCCCCGCAACCCCCGCAGGTGGAGGTAGACGCCATAGATGAGCCAGGTCACCAGTGCCGACGTCTCCTTCGGGTCCCAGCCCCAGTAGCGGCCCCAAGCGGTGTTGCCCCAGTAGGCCCCCAGGGCGATGCCCAGCGCCAGCAGAGGAAAGCCGATGGCCACCGAGCGAAAGGCCATCTCGTCCAGCAGGTCGGGGGGCGGCAGGCGCGAGAACCGCCTCCGCCCGCCTCCCTGAAGCAGATAGAGGACGGCCGCGCCGAAGGAGAGGCTCAGGGCGGCGTAGGCCAGGATCATGACCCCCACGTGGGCGGCCAGGATGCCCTTGCTCTGCAGGGCCGGCACCAGGGGACGCAGCTCCGAGGGGAAAAAGGCCACGTTGACGGCCAGCAACGCCAGCACCAGGGGCTGGACCACCGCCCCCAGCGACCGCTGGCCATACCAGCGCTCGAACAGCACGTAGAAGAGCATGATGGCGCCGGTGAAGGCGGTGGTGAACTCCCACATGTTGGCCCACGGGGGCCGACCGCTGGCCTGCCAGCGGGCCGCCAGGGACACCACCATGGCCAACAGGGCCCCCCAGGTGGCCCAGGTGCCCAGCCTGCCCAGAGGCTCCGGGGAACGCTCCCAGGTGGCCACCGTCACCTCGCCCTGGCCCGGTGTGGCCAGTCGGCGGAGCGCCAGCCAGCCACCGAAGGTGTAGGCCCAGTAGGCCAGGACGGCCGTTGCCGTGAGGCCCAGGGCAGCCCACAGGGCCGTCACCGACGCCTGTTCCATAGCTCCGCCCCCCAGCTTAGCACGGCCATGCTCATGGGACGACCTGGCTAGGAGGAGAAGGCGCGCCTCAGCACCGCCATCAGCTGGTCATAGGGGAGGCCTTTCCCGAGGTAGGTATCGCCCACCCTTATCTCAAAGTGTAGGTGGAACTCCGTGTCGGGGTCGGTGACCTCTTCCGGCGTGCCGGTGTTGCCCACGTAGCCGATGACCCGGCCGGCCTCCACCCTCATGCCCACCTGGATATCGGGAGCGACGCCGTCCAGGTGGGCATAACGGGTGACCACTCCCCCGCCGTGGTCGATCCATACCTGGCGGCCCCGGAAGCGGTCGAGGGCCTCCTCGTCGGTGTAGCCCTGGGACTGGCTGCGACGCAGCAGCTCCTCCAGCTCCTGGGAGGTCAGGGGACGGTAGTCATGGTCGGCCCGAACCACCACGCCCGCCTTGGCCGCGCGCACCGGCGTGCCCCGGCCGATGCGCACGCAGGAGTAGCCGTCGTAGAAGTCGATGCCCTCGTGGACCCCGGCCCGGTAGGGCCGCGGCGCGTTGGGCAGCAGGTTGGGCGACGAGGGCAGGCAGGCCCCCTCGATGGGGACGAGGAAGCCCGTCAGGACCGGCTCGGGCGAGGGGGTCGGGGACGGCGTCGGGCTGGCAACGGGCGTGACCGAGGGGGTTGGCAAGGGGGTGACCGCGGGCGAGGGGAGAGGGGTCGGGTTGTCCCGGACGCCCTCGGGCGTTGTCAGGGCGGCCCCGCCCCCGCAGGACGCCAACACGAGCACGAGGGCGATGGCCGCCGCAGCCCTAGCGGGCCACAGGGTAGCCCTCCTCCTCCATGGCCTTGACGATGTCGTCCAGGGAAGCCCGATCGGGGTCGTAGCGCAGGCTCACCTGCTGCGACTGGGCATCGCCCGACAGGAACTCCACGCCCGGCAGGGCCGTCACGGCCTTGCGGATGGCGGCGATGCAGTGGTCGCAGGAGATGTTGGGGGAGCGAAGGGTCACCTGTTCCGTGGCCATGGAAGAGCACCTCCCAGGGCACGTGCCCATCTCATCAGTATAGGGCGTCGGCGGGCCAGACGCAGCGCCCGCCGGTGGGCGGACCAGGCCAGGGCATCGTCCAGGGGCGGGAGCGGGACCTCCCCATAGCGTCGGGCGATGGCCAGGGAGATCAGGTGGTCCGCCAGGTGAGGGTTCTTGGGAAGCAGCGGTCCATGTAGGTAGGTACCGAAGGCGTTCCTGTAGACCGCCCCCTCGCCCCCGTCCTCTCCGTTGTTGCCGTAGCCGGCCAGCACCCGCCCCAGGGGACGCGCGCCCGGCCCCAGGTATGTGCGGCCGCCGTGGTTCTCGAAGCCCACCAGCGTCCCTCTCTCCCAGCTCACAGCAACGTTGCCGATGAAGCGCCGGACGCCGGGTCCCGGGTGGACCGTCCAGGCGTCGAAGAGGCCCAGGCCCGGCAGCTCCTCGCCCTCGGCCGTGCGGTAGAAGCGTCCCAGGAGCTGGTAGCCGCCGCAGACGGCCAGGACGACCGCACCGTCCTCCACCGCCTCCCGCAGGGCAGGGCCCTTCTGGGCGACCAGGTCACAGGCCACCAGCCGCTGCTCCCGGTCCTGGGCACCGCCCAGGAAATAGATGTCGTAGCGGACGGGGTCCAGCGGGTCCCCCGGCCCCAGCTCCTCCACCTCCAGCTCGATGCCACGGGCAGCGCAGCGCTCCCGCAAGACGATGATGTTGCCCCGGTCCCCGTAGATGTTCATGTGTCTGGGATACAGCCAGGACAGCCGCAGCCTCACAGCGCCCCGTCCTCCCAGAAGGGCCGACTGCCGGCCCACCGCGCTAGAACCTCGCGGACGCGCAACAGGGCGGTGTAGGTGGGCAGGACCTGCAACGTCCCGCCAGGGGGAGTGCGCCCTATGGCCAGGCGCAGCGCAGCCACCGGGCGGGGCTCCACGGCCAGCTCGCCCCCCAGCCGCGCGTAGTGGAGGCGCAGGGCCAGGTCCTCGGCACGGCTGCCCGAGGCCACGACCCACTCCACCCGACCCGAGAGGAGCTCGAAGTCCACGTCCCAGATCCAGGACACGTCGCGGCCATCGGCCAGCCCATCGTTGAGGAAGAGGGCCAGTCGCAGGGGTGGAGGCTTCCGGCAGAGGGTGCGCAGCACCTGATTGAGGCCGGCCGGGTTCTTGGCCAACACCACCTGGACCTGGCGTCCCTGGACTGTCAGCCGCTCCTGCCGGCCGAAGGCGCCGCCGAAAGCGGCCACCCCCTGCTCCATCGCCGACCAGGGCAGGCCCAGGGCAAGGGCAGCGCCCACAGCGGCCATCGTGTCGTAGGCTGCATAGGTCCCCTCCATGGGCAGCGGCAGAACGCGCTGGTCTCCGTCAGGCAGGCGCAGCCCCAGTCCCCGGCCCCCTAGGAAGCCCTCCAGCTGGGGGGTGGGGCGGGACAGGCCGCACTCCGGGCAACGCCACAGCCCCAGATGGGCATAGTGGACGCACTCGTAGGCCAGCTCGCCAGCGCAGGAAGGGCACCAGCGGGCATCGGCGGCGTGCTCCGGGGCGGGGAGACAATGGGGGCCGGGGGCGAGGCCGTAGAAGAGGACGGGGCCACGGGCGGCGTGGGCCAGGGAGGCCACCGCCGGGTCATCGGCATTGAGGACCAGGGAGGCCCCCGACCCCAAGGCGGCCAGCGAGCGCCTCCAGACCACAGCCACGTGGTCCACCTCGCCGTACCGGTCCAGCTGGTCGCGGAACAGGTTCAAAAAGACGACCACGCGGGGGGAGAGGAGGGCCACCGCCTCGGGGAGGGTGGCCTCGTCCACCTCGAACACGCCCAGGCGACGGGGAGCCTCGGCCAGGCGGCCGTCGGCCCCTGCGGCCTGACACAGGGCAGCGGCGATGCCCCGCACCAGGTTGGAGCCGGCGGCATTGGCCACCGTCCGCAGCCCCGCCTGCCGAGCCATGCCCGTCAGCAGGCGGGCGGTGGTGGTCTTGCCGTTGGTGCCCGTCACCAACACCGCCCCTTGGCCCAGTCCGGCCGCCAGCCTGGGCACCAGCCCGGGGTCCAAGCGCAGGGCCAGCAGGCCCGGGAGGGCAGTGCCACCCCCCAGCCCCAGCCGACGCAGCACGAGGGAGGCACCTTTGGCGACCAGCACCGCCGCGTCCACGTGGTCGCTCCCTGGGCAGAGGCTAACGGTTGGCCAGGGAGTAGAGCTCCATCAGCTCGGCCACCACCTGCTCCTCGCGCCCCTGACGAATGCCGTCGATGACGCAGGTGTGCAGGTGACCGTCCAGAATAAGGGCCTCCAGCTTCTCGATGGCCCTACGCACGGCGTAGGTCTGGCGCAGGATGTCGGGGCAGTACTTGTCCTCCTCGATCATGCGCCGTATGCCCTGCAGGTGCCCCTCGATGTAGCTGAGGCGCTTGAGGGCCTCCTTGCGCACGTTCTCCTGCACGACGCACCCCCATACCCGTCCCCTGGGGGGAGGGGTCTAGCGCCATGATATCCCGGTGGACACCGTCGGTCAACGATCTCCACCAGCGACCGGACGGAGGTGCCGGACGAGGGGGCCATCAGGGCAGCAGGAGGGAGAGCGCCCGCTGCCAGTCGGAAAGGTCGGGGAAGACCAGGGCCGCCCCCGCTTGGCGGAGGTCGTCCTGGCTGTAGTAGCCTGTGGCCACGCCCACCGGCACGAAGCCACAGGCCAGGGCAGCGGCCACGTCCAGGGGCGTATCGCCCACCACCAGCACCCGGGCCGGTTCCTCCCCCTGAGCGGTGCGATGGGCTGCCAGGGCCACCAGCTCGGCCCTGTCCTCCGCGTCGTCCCCGTAGGCGCCGTGCCGGAAGTGGCCGTCCAGCCCGTAGCGTCGCAGCTTGAGCTGCGCCCCCTCCCGGAAATTGCCCGTGGCCAGGCCCAGGGCCACGTCCCGGCGACTGCTCAGGGCTGCCAGCAGATGGGGGATGCCGGGCAGGACATGGCCCTGCGTCTCCCACAAGGTGCGCTCCAGGTGACGGACATAGCGCTCCTTGAACTCGGCCACTATCCTCTCGAAGTCGCCGTCGATGCCATGCTTGCGCAGTGCATCTCGCAGGATAGAGGGGTCGGTGCGACCGGCATAGGGGATGTCGGCCAGGGCATCGGCGATGCCGAACATCTCCTGGAAGGCGCGGTTCATGGCCAGGACGCCAGCGCCCCCTGTGCGCAACAATGTCTGGTCCAGGTCGAACAGCACGACGTTCAAGGGCGGCGCGGGCAGGTCACTTCTCTACCGGCAGACCGGCCTTGACCCAGGCATCGGTGCCTCCCTCGAGGTTGTAGAGACGGGTCAGGCCGGCAGCGGCGGCCATCTCGCAGGCCAGGGCGCTGCGCTGGCCCACGGCGCAGACGAAGATGATGTCCTTGTCCTGGGGCAGCTCGTGGCGGCGGGCGAACACCGACCCCACGGGGATGAGCTTGGCGCCGGGCACGTGGCCGGCGTGGTACTCGTGGGGTTCCCGCACGTCGATGACCACCACATCGTCGCGGGACATCATCTCCCGCGCCTCCTCCACAGTGATGCGGGTGAAGGGCTCCTGGGGGTGCTTCACGGCCATGACTGTCCCCTCCACACTCGTTCCAAGGAATATTCTACTAAGTCGACCGGACTACGGGAATTGCCCGCCACCGCCCGGAGGACTATCATGGCCCTAGCCCAGCGGGAGGTCACGCCCATGGCCGACGAGGCCGCCATACGAGAGCTGTTGGAGAAGATGGAGCAGGAGCGGGCCCGGCTCCTGGACCTCCTAGAGTCCCTCTCGGAGGAGGAGGCCAGCACCCCAGCCAAGCCCGGTGAATGGACCCCTAAGGAGCAGATGGCCCACCTGTGCGAGGCCGAGTCCGCCTACCGCGCCTGGGTCCAAAAGGCCCTGCGCGAGGACAACCCCAACCTGGACGGCGTCTTCGGCGAGCCGGTGGCCATCCCGGTGGAGAGGGCCAACCAAGCCAGCAAGGACGAGCTGCTGGCCGAGCTGCGGCGTCAGCGCGAGAAGACGCTGGAGATGATACGGGGCCTGCAGCCGCAGGACTACGACCGCACCGCCACCAATTCCCTGTTTGGCACCCTGACCGTCCTGCAGTGGCTGCGCTCCTACTACCGCCACGACCGCATGCACTATGACCAGGTCCTGGGGCGGGAGCCTGGCTACCGCCCCCGATACCTGACGGGCCAGGAGCCTGACCAGCGCGGCCGCCGCTACCTGACCGCCTAGCCCCTGGCCCGCCGACCGGAGGCCGCCCGGCGACGTCTATTGCTGGGCTGCGGACATGCGTCGGGCCAGCTCCTCAGGCGAAACGTCCTCGATGTGGGTGGCTATCCACCACCTGTTGCCGACGGGGTCCTCCACTGCGCCGGCCCGGTCGCCGTAGAGCTGGTCCTGTGGTTCGGCCAAGGAGGACGCGCCTGCCTGCAACGCCTGTCGGTAGACGGCGTCCGCGTCCTCCACGTACAGATAGAGCATGACCGGCGTCGGCGGATAGCGTTCGCTAGCGTCCGAGAGCATCAGGATAGAGTCGCCCACGCGCACCTCGGCGTGCATCACCCTGTCCTGGGGGCCGGGCATCCGTAGAACCTCCTCGGCCCCGAACGCCTCCTTCACGAACTCTATGAACCGGGCCGCTCCGTCCACGATCAGGTAAGGGGTGACGCTATGATAGCCCTCGGGTACGGGTCGTGCTGCCATAACGCGATCCTCCTCGGCCATACAGCCTGCGTTGCGGACAAGGGGCATTGTAGCACCACGGTAGCGGGGAAGCGAGGAACGAACGGCAGGACCCGTGGGATGTGGCCGCCCTGGCACCCCCGGTGGGACTCGAACCCACGCTCTCCGGCTCCGGAGGCCGGCGATAGCCCCCGCCGTATCTGGCCTCCCTATCTGGCCCCCCGCCTGACAGCACTTTTGACAGCACTTTTCCCCCAGGCAGGAGGAGGGGTCATGGCCTGGGGCGACGGCTCCCTCTACCGGCGCCGGGACGGCAGGTGGTGCGGCCAGCTCTCGGTGGGGGGCAGGAGGCTCTACGTCTACGGCAGGACACGGCGGGAGGCGATGGAGAGGCTTGCCGCCCTCAGGGAGAGGGCGAGGCAGGGGCTGCTGCCTCCCCAGGGCTCCAGGACGGTGGGGGACCTGCTGCGGGCGGTGCTGGCCTCCCAGGGGCAGCGCTGGAGCGAGAGGACCAGGCACGACTACGGGTTGCTGGCGGGGCACCTCTTGCGCCACCTGGAGAGGGCCAGGCTCAGCTCCCTCTCGCCCGAGAGGCTGGAGGCGGTCTTGGCTGCCCTGTCGGGGGAGCTGGGGGCCAAGGCCGTCTGGGACTGCTACCGGCTGCTGAGGCGTGCCCTCAACCTGGCCGTCAGGTGGGGCTGGCTCCCCGACTCGCCCCTCAAGCGGGTGGAGCCTCCCAGGCTGGAGAGGCGGGAGAGGCGGCTGTGGACGGCGGGGGAGGCGAGGCTGTTCCTGCGGGAGGCCAGGGGCTCCCCCTACTGGCCCTGGTGGGCCCTCTCCCTCGCCTGCGGGCTGCGGCCTGGGGAGGCTGCCGCCCTCAGGTGGCGGGACGTGGACTGGGAGCGGGGCCTTCTCTCCGTCTCCCGCTCCGTCCAGAGGGTGGGGGGAAGGTGGGCCGAGAGGGCCACCACCAAGACGGGCAGGGGCAGGTCCGTGCCCCTCTCGGCCCTGGCGATGGAGGCGCTGCGCAGGCAGCGGGAGCTGCTCATGGCGAGGGGCCTGCCGGTGGTGGGGGACGCCCTGGTCTTCCCCGCCCAGAGGGGAGGGGGCTACCAGGACAGGACGGTGGTGGGGCACGCCCTGCACAGGGAGGCGAGGAGGCTGGGCCTTGCCCCCATCCGGCTGCACGACCTCAGGCACCTTTCTGCCAGCATCGCCCTGGAGATGGGGGCGCCCGTCACCCTCACCGCCAGGTTCCTGGGCCATGCCACCCCCGCCACCACCACCGGCACCTACGCCCACGCCCTGGGCGATGCGGGGCTGGTGGCAACGCTCCTGGACCAGGCCCTGTCGGGGTGACGGGCGCAGGCTGGGTGTGGGGGTGCTAGAATAGTCCACAAGAACAAGCCCCTGCGCTGTTGGAGTAGCCAGGGGCAGGGCCAGGCGGAGATGGCGCCTGACCGAAGCAAAGGATAGCAGGAGCCGGCCCGCCTGGGGATAACACTCCACACGGAGGGTCGGCAACTGAAGCCCTGTGCTGTCTGCGGTAGTCCCTTCAGCCCGGGGAGATGGGGCAGGGCAACATGCTCTCGCAGTTGCGCTGCGACATTAGCTGCACAGCGCCGACGGGAATCGGCTACGAGGTTGGTCACAGCCAAGGCCGTCCGCAGCTGGCCTTCGGAAGCCCCACCATTCACAAACTGGCTAGTTCAGCAAGTCCAGAGACATGGCCTCTCCCTATCCGAGGCCAGCAGGCGGGCGGGTTTACACCCTTGTTCTGCTGCTCTCATTGTGCGGCGTGGCCGGGCGGGACGTTCTGCCATTGCTAAGCTAGCTGGACTCTTCGGTGCGCCTCCAGCATGGGTGGCAGCTTGGGCCGCTGAATCTCGAGAGCGATACAGCCTAGCCCGCCGCCAGTGGTGGGCCAGAAAGGGCCACCCGCCAGAGGCAACAGCCAGAGCCAAGCAGTTTCTCCAGGGTATTGGCCCTGGGATTTCTGCCCTAGCTGAGGCCACGAGGCTTCTGGGGCCAGAAAAGGCCTATCGACTCTGGAAGGCTGCCAAAAGACGGGGTCTCGAACCGGGTGCTCACGTAACCGAGTTCTTGCACGCATGGGCACGCTCCGGGCTCCACCTTCGCCAGCTCTGTGGCAAAGCTGGCCTCGCCACTGACCAGACCATTCGTAACCTTCTACTGGGCAAGCGGCCAGCGCTAACCACCGTCGTAGGCCTCGAATTGGCGCTGGGTCCCCTTCCTGCCCTACGGGCTTTCGTTGTCAAACAGTTAGGTAGGGAAGGAAGAGCAAGGGCCGCTGCTAAGCGGTACTGGCGTGCGACTAAGCTGCTCCGGAGTATCGAGAAAGTGTTACAGGATGCTGACTCCTGGCCCGAACCGTGGCGAGGTAAAGCAGCTACATTGCTCGCCAGAGTCAAGCGCTACACAGGACGCTTGGGGATACATCACGTGGGGGCCGAGGGAAAACGGCTCTGGCACCAGGCCTTACATCTTAAGGGTGCCGCCGTGGCTGAGCTGAGGGCGCTGCGAGGCGAAGCCCCACCGTTGCAAGTCTTGGCGGCGGAAGGGAGAAAGGGGTCCATAAGAGGGCCAAGGCCTGGGGAACGCACCCTATGGTTCCTTGAACGGGGGCGGGCCTTGGCATTGCGCTGCCGCTGTTGTCAGCGTGTCTGGGTAGAGCCGGCCAGCCACAAGGGATACGCCCGTGTGCGGGCTAACATCTGCGTTGAGTGCTGGTTCTGGTGGGGTGGGCAGAAGGGGATTGATGGCCCAATTGCTCGGGCCAAGCGCTTTCTCTATGAGTTCCTGAAGGACGGACCGAGACCAGCCAGAGACGTCTATCGTCAGGCTGCCGCCCAGGGGCTGACCCCAGAGACGGTAATTGAGGCCGGCACGTCACTCGGCATCCGGCGCACCAGGGGAGAGCCGTGGGCCCTGCCTGCAAGCCTCCCCCCGCCGCCTCCTCCGCCTAGGGGCAAGGGGAAGGGGCGCCCCTGTAACGATTACCTGCGAGTGGCAGTCTACCTTCGCCGCCATCTCGGGCAACCTTGGGAGGAGATAGCCGGGGACTTGGGCATCACTGACCGATACGCCAAGCGCCTCTACGCCGAGATGGAACAGCAGATCCACCCCCGTCTCGCCGCTCGCCTTTCCTTGGCTCCGATTGTTCTTCGCTAGTCTGCAACGCACGCTGGCGTGCTTTTTTGTTCACTAGCTTCGTAACATACAGCGTTATAGCGTATGATGAGCCGCCCGCCCCCTTGGTGCCTTGGCCGGGCGGGGGCGGGCGGGGAGCACCACACCCACCACGTTGGGAGGTGAGCACGGTGCGTCTAGAGAATAGCATGCCCGCCGGGCCTGGGGGAGGCGGCGGCGGGCAGCAAGACCTGAAGCGGGGTTCAGCGTCCTGGTCTCATTATACACAACCCGGCGTGGCCCTGGCCATCAAGAAGCGGGGACGGGAGTGCATCGTCGCTAAAGTAGTCCCTGCCGACGGCGAGCTGGTGCTGGCTGTGGTCTACCGCCACCGCCCCCGCCTACGGGGCTACATCTCCCTCCCTCCGGCAGTGCTGCGGCGGGCCCGGGAGCGGGGGGCGAGGGCGCTCATCGTGAGAGACGACCGCCAGCGGCGGGCCTGGCGCCTGCCCCTGGCCCTGGTCGGGGTGGTGGGCCGTCGGCGGCGGGATGGGGAGGTCTACATCCCGCTGCAGGCGATGGAGGAGATAGACCCCCCGTCCTGGCCCTACGTTGCCCGGGTGGAGCTGCTAGAGGACGAGGAGGAGGGACAGCAGCTCCCCCTCCTGGAGGGGGCGGGGAGATGAGCTGCCTCCCCCGTCCGCTGCACGACCCCGAGGCGGAGCGGTGGGCCGTCGCCGCCGCCCTGGTTCACGCCGTCTGCGACCCCGAGGCCCTGGAGTTCTACCACAACACCCGTCACCTGCTGCCGGCCATGCTCCAGGAGGTCAAGGCCCGGGACTTCTTGGGCGCCCTGGAGCGGGAGGCGTGGGGGGCCATCGAGGAGCTGGCCCGCCGTGACGGGCCAGGGGCGGTCAATCAACTCACGGTCGCCCATGAGCTGGCCACCAGGGGGGTCAGGCCGCCCCTGGTCTCGAAGCTGTCGGAGTGGATAGCGGAGCTGCCCACGCCCCTTTTGGGCATCCACGCCGCCCACCTGGTCCGCCAGGCTGCCGAGCGAAGGCGGGGGATGGAGCGCCTGCAGGAGGAGGCGGAGGCCCTGGCCAGGGGCGCCGCCCCGCCCGATTTTGTGGGCTCAGATAGCCCACAAAATCCCCACTACGTTAGGACCCGTCTCTCAGGGCTGGTTAGGAAGGGGGTGTCGAAGCGGTGAGGCTGGCCTTCGAGGACAGCATCGAAGTCGAGGTCACGCCCAACGGGAGGAGGCCCACCGTCATCGTCTATCGTGCCGGGCAGCTCCTGGACCGGGCGGTGGTGGACCTGGGCGACCCCCTCCAACGGGAGAGATGGGCGCTCCAGCTGGCGGAGCGTCACCCGGCCCCTTGGTTGGATATCCTCCGGGACGTGGACCTGGCCCTGGCGGAGGAGGAGGAGGCATTTTGTGGGTTTGTGGGCGACCCCCTCCCCTTTTCACCCCCGCCACCCTTCCCGCTGGAGGCGCTGCCTGAGGAGGCGAGGGAGTTCGTCACCACGGGAGCGGCGGCCCTGGACTGCCCGCCCGACATGGTGGCGGCGCCGTTCCTGGGCATGGTGGCCGGCCTCATCGGGCACCGGCAGCGCCTCCAGGTCAACCCTGCCTGGCGGGAGTGGCCTTCCCTCTGGGTGGCAGTGGTGGCGGCGCCGGGGACGGCCAAATCGCCGGCCCTGCAGCTGGCCCTATCGCCCCTGTCCCGTCTCCAGGAGATGGCCTACCGCAGATGGCGGGAAGAGATGAAGGCCTGGGAGGCGCAGGCGGCCAAGGCCAGGAAAGAGGGGGAGCGGGTCCCCGAGAGGCCGCAGCTGGAGCACTACTTCACCACCGACTCCACCCTGGAGGGGCTGGCCGCCATCCTCAGCCAGGAGGAGCCGCCCGTGCCGGGCCTGGTGATGGTCAGGGACGAGCTGGTCTCGTGGGTGCGTTCCCATGACGCCTACCACCCCAGAGGGGAGCGGCAGGAGTGGATGAAGCTGTGGTCCGGGGAGGCGGTGAAGGTGGACAGGGCCACCCGCCCCACCGCCTTCATCGCCGAGCCGGCCGTGTCGGTGGTGGGGGGTGTCCAGCCGGACATGCTCCACCACCTGGAGGCGGAAGCGGGGGTGGCGGACGGCTTCATCGAGCGGTTCCTCTACAGCTACCCACGCACCGAGCCGATGCGGCTGAGGCGGGATGCCCCCGAGGGGCCGGACCTGACGCCTCTCCTCCTCACGCTGAGGGAGGCCGCCTCAGGTGAGGTGAGGATGGGGGGGAGGGCCTGGGAGGCCTTCGAGGCGTGGCACGAGGCCAATCGCCATGCCCAGATGGAGGCTGTGGGGCTGGAGGCCCGCTACCTGGCCAAGCTCCCCCGCCAGCTCCTGCGCCTGGCCCTCGTGTTGCACTGCCTTCGCTATCCCGAGTCGCCACCCTCCTTTGCCCTCTCGGGCGAGACCATGAGGGGGGCCATCGAGCTGGCGGCCTACTTCCTGTCCCATGCCCGCCGGGTCTTCCTTCACTTCGCAGAAGGGGCCACGGCACGCCGGGTGGTGGCGGTCCTCAGGGCCTACGGCGGGGAGGCACCACAGCGGACGCTGTGGCACCACCTGAGCGATGCCCAGAGGGCCGACCTGCCCCTGGCCCGGCGCCTCCTGGAGCGACTGGGGGTCCTGGAGGTGGCCCAGGTCTCCCCACAGGGCAAGGGCCGGCCGGCCCTCCTGTGGCGCCTGGTGGGGGGTGAAAAGGATACCCCCCCGCCCACAAACCCACAAAATCCCGTCTCTGACCGCCTGTTCGACGATGACTGAGGGGAGAGGGGGTGAGCTTCGTGCCGAGAGCCATCGTGAGGGACCCGGAGCTAGGGGAGCTAGGCCTGGCGGAGGCCAGGACCTATCTCTACCTGGACGGCCTCACCTGCGCCCGCTGCGGTGGCGGGGCCCACGGGGTGGTCTGGGAGAGCCCCCGCCGGGCCGAGCCCATGTGCTGGCGCTGCGCCGACAGGCTGGGGGTGGACAGGGAGGGCCTGTCCACCCTGGGGGTGCCGTGAGCCCGCAGGTGTAGGTAGTCCCATGGCTGAGGCCCGCTGGAAGCGGCACGAGCGGCTGGTGGCAAGGCTCCTCTCGGGGGAGAGGCAGCCCAACACCGGCAGGGGAGGCCCTGACGTGCTCTCGGCCGCCTGGGCGGTGGAGGTCAAGCTCCGGCGCAGCCTGCCCGGGTGGCTGGAGGATGCCATCGCCCAGGCCGAGGCGGCGGCCAGGGGGACGGGCAGGGCGCCCCTCCTGGTGCTG
>DATLZD010000038.1:0-40864 GCA_035574155.1 Dehalococcoidia bacterium
GCCCCGCCGGCGCTGTGGCCCCCGCCCCAGGTAATGGGCCTCGGCCAGCTCGAGACAGACCAGAAACGCCTGCCGCAGCCTGCCACTACCTTTCGCCATGGCATACGAAGCCTATCTCCAACCCTTTTACAAGACAAGCCCGGCAATGCTTGACAACGTTAGATGCGGGCGTATAATTTAGCCAGACCTATATTTGAGCGGGTGCTAAGGTTTCGCGCCAGAGTAGAGGGGGTGCCGGCCATGGCTATAGACCAGGACATGCTGCACAAGCTGACCACCGAGGAGGACCTGCCCGAGCTAGACCTGAGCTGGCTCAAGCCGGAGGACAGGGCACGGGTGGAGGCCACCCGCCTGCGTCCCGGCCGCAAGGGTCTGACCCTCGACCTTCTGGAGGCAGGGCAGGAGCTGCCCGATGCCAGCGACGACTACAGCGCCCGCCCGCGTGGCGCCGAGCGCCACCCGGCGGCTGCGCGTCACAACCTCTACTACCCCCTGCGGCACGAGACCTGGTCCGACAACGTGCGCCTCCTGTACGAGGAGGCCGTGCAGCGGCAGTGGTCCTCGGCCACCGACATCCCATGGCACACCCTAAAGCCGCTGCCGGACGATGTGGAGCGGGCGTGGTGTCAGTTCGCCACCTTCCTGACGGAGGTGGAGTTCATCGCCGGTGACACCCCTGGCCAGTGGCTGGAGCGCATCAACCCCGAGTGGTATGAAGTGAAGCTCTTCCTGCTGACCCAAATCATGGACGAGGCCCGCCACCTGGACGTCTTCCGCAAGCGGGCCTTGGCTAACGGTGGCGGCCTGCTGATGGAGAGCGGCGGGGGCGGACTGCGCATCATCCTGGAGTGCCAGGACTTCAGCGAGTTCTCGGCCATCATGCACGTGTTCGCCGAGGCGCTGGTCCAGACCCTGTTCCGCTCCGGGGAGGCCCTGGCCTACAACGAGGCCGAGAAGGCCATCTTCCGCCTATGCGCCCAGGACGAATCGCGGCACATCGCCTTCGGCGTGATGCACCTCAAGCACCTGCTGGAGACGCAGCCCTGGCGTCGCGAGGAGATCCATTACTACCTGGACAAGATCGAAGGCCCCCTGGCCCTGGACATGCAGTCGGGCGCCTCGGCCAACGCTCCCCTGTTCGATGAGGCCATCATGGTCCTGGCCGGCGGCGGCCGCAAGAACATCGACAAGGGCTTCGACTTCCTCATGAACCTGCGCCGCCGTCAGGTGCTGGAGTACCTGCACCGTCTGGAGGTAGCAGGTCTGCCCGAGCGGCGCTACCGTATGAACCCCACCCTGAGGGCCTTCGTCGAGACGTAGGGCCTGCGGGCAGGGCGACTGGGCCGTCGGGGGTCTCCTCCCGACGGCCCCTCTCCTAGACCAGCGAGGAGGCGAGGCGGATGAGCCAAGAAGCCATCGAGGTGCCTGCCGACCTGGCCCAAGTTGCCCGAGAGCATGACTTCCCCCTGGAGCTGGTGCGGCGTGCCCTGGCCCTGGGCTTCGCGCCGGCCGCCATTCGCGCCCAGATCCTGCGGGGCATCAGCCCTCAGCAGGCCGAGGAGTTCATTTCCCAGCAGGAACGGTTGCGAGCGGGCCAGGAGGTGGAGGTGCCCGAGGACATAGCCCGCATGGCGCGCAAGCGACGCTGGCCCCAGGACCTGGTCCAGCGGGCCCTGCGTGCTGGCCTGAGCATGCAGGAGGTGCGGGCCATGCTGGAGGCCGGCCTGCGCTTCGACCAGGCCGAGCGGCTGGTGATCATCCGCGAGCGGGCCCAGCAGCGGCAGCAGGAGACACCCGAACAGCGGCAGCGTCGGCAGGAGCTGGCCTGGATGAACGTGCGCACCGAATGGGGTGTGCGGGTCAGGCCAGGCAAGAAAGGTCTCACTCTGGGCTCCCTCAACGTGGGCAGTTACGGTGATATCCCCGACTACTGGCCCTACCAGACCGAGATGCCCCGAGGCGCCCAGCACAACCCCGGTGCCCCCTCCATGGGCTACACCATTTACGAGAAGGCGGAGCTGTGGGCCGACAACGCCGCCGACCTATACGAGGAGTCCATCCAGCGCCAGTGGAAGCCCGCCACCGCCATCCCCTGGGAGGAGATGGCCCCCCTGCCCGAGGTCCAGGAGCGGGCGTTGGCCCAGCTCTGCACGTACCTGTGTCAGAACGCCCTGGTCTGCTCGGACGTCATCGGCAAGTGGCTGAAGGAGATGTCCTACGGCTACCACGAGGTCAAGGTCTACATGGCCACCGTGGGGTTCGACTACGCCCGCCACTTCGACGTCTTCCGCAAGCGGGCCTACCTGAACGGGGTGGGCATGGGACGTCAGAGCCCCGGCTACTACCTGCGGGTCATCAAGGACGCCCGCCGCTGGACCGAGACCTCGACCCTGATGTTCATCTTCAACACCAGCTACCTTATTCACCTGTGCCAGATAGGCTACTACACCGCCGCCAGCGAGGGCGACGCCCTCATCTTCCGCCTGGCCATGCAAGACCTGGCCCGCCAGACGGCCTACGGCATCAAGCACCTCCACTATTTCCTGATGCGCAAGCCTGAGTGCCGAGAGGAGATACACTCCTACCTGCAGCGGGCCGAAGCCCTCTTCGCTTACGAGGACGACAAGGACCGGACCCTGCCGGAGGCGCTGATGGTTCTCTTGGGCGGCGGCCTAGGACAGGAGGAGCTCAAGCGGGGATACGCCCTCCTGAACTACTTCCGGCGCCGATGGCTGCGGGACTATCTGGCCCGCCTGGCCGCGGCCGGCATGCCAGAGCGCCGCGACCGCCTCTTCCCCTACCTGCGGCAGTGGTCGCCGGTGCCGGCTGTCGCCCGCTGAGACGGTGCGACTCCCAGGGCTGACAGCGCTAGAATGGACTGCGAGGAGGAAAGGGTATGAGCCAGGAGACCGCCACCGTCCGCGCCACCTTCCCGTCCCTGGAATGGTTCCAGGCCCTGAAGGATATAGTCAACGGTCAGGAGGCCTACAGGCGTATCGGGATCTGCGACACCACCATGGGCATCAAGATCCCTGACCTGCAGAAGTTCTACGTGGTGACCTTCGAGGCCTTCGAGGTGGCCGACGTCAAGGAGGCCACCGAGGAGGAGGTGGAGGACTGCGACTTCTGGCTGGAGGCCCCCTACGCCCGCTGGAAGGAGATGCTGGAGAACATCAAGGCCAACGGCAAGGCCGACCTGCACCACACCCTCAACACCCTGGACCTGGAGGACCCGGAGGGCTTCGCCCGCTCCCATGACGGGCTGCGACGCGACGCCTTCTACCGTTTCAACCAGTCGCTGCAGTTCTTCTTCGACGCCTCTTCGGCCATCGACACCGTCTTCCTGCAGCAGGGGACCTAGCGGTACAGGACCTGGAGGCCCAGGCGGGCGTCCAGTTCCCGGACGATGGTCTCGGCCAGGGAGCGGCCCACGGGGGCCATGAGCCGCTCCAGCAGGGCACGGCGGGGGCGGACGTAGACCACCTGGCGGGGCGCCCGCCCCATTTCGGAGGCCATGTCGAGGGCCGTCTCCAGGTCGCCCAGCTCGTCCACCAGCCCCAGCTCGCGGGCCCTGGCGGCGGTGAAGAACTCGCCGGTGGCGTAGGAGCGCACCGTCTCCTCGGGCAGGCCCCTGCGCTCCGCCACCAGGGAGATGAACCACCGGTAATACTCGTCGCGCAGGGCAGCTATCTTCTCCGCCTCCTCGGGCGTGGGCTCCCGCCAGGGCTGCATCATGTCCTTGTGCTCGCCCACGCGGCTGACGAACATCTTCACGCCCAGGCGCTCCAGCAGGTCGCGGACCACGGGGCGGGCAATGATGACGCCGATGGACCCCACCAGGGCCGTCGGCGGGGCGACGATGCGGCGGGCAGCACAGGCAACGATGTACCCCCCCGAGAGGGCCTGGGAGCGGACATGCGCCACCACCGGCTTGGACCGTCCCAGTCGCAGCACGGCCCGGTGTAGCAGGTCCGAGAGGGCGGCCGAGCCACCTGGGGAGTCCACGTCCAGCACCACCGCCCGCACGCGGGCGTTCTCCTCTAGCCCCCGCAGCAGGCGCACCGTCTCGGCCACGCGGGCTCCCTGCATGATGGCGCCGTGCACCTCCACCAGCGCGATGCGTGGGCCGGGGCCCAAGGGCATGCCGAGGCGCTGCCAGAAGTCCATCACTTTACCTCCTCGGGGCAGGTCTTCAACCTCGACCCGCCCCCTGTTATTATGCCTGCAAAACCACTGTGAGGGACGACTATGCTGAGCAAGATGGACGAATATCTCGTCCACCAGACGGTGGCGCCCCTGGCCCAGGTGGACTCAGCCGACCCGCACTGGCAGGACCGCTTCTACTTCAACCTGCACGACGACCGGGGCGACCTGTTGGTCATCACGGGCCTGGGCGCCTTCCCCAACCGGGGCGGCATGGAGGGCTACATCTTCGCCGTGCACCGTGGCCACCACTATACCCACTTCGTATCGAGGGCACTGGCTGCCGACCGCGAGGAGATGTCGGCCGGCGGGCTGGCCTTCGCCATCGTTGAGCCGATGCGCTGCTGGCGCCTGCAACTGGCCCCGGCCGATTTCCCCGTGCAGGGGCAACTCCTGTTCGAGGCCCGCTGCCCCACCTACGAGTTCGCCACCATCCGCTGGGAAAGGGACGGGCACACGGTGGTCAACCAGTGCCATTACACCCAGTCGGGCCGTTACCGTGGCACGCTGCAGGTGGGTGACGAGAGGCGCGAAGGCCTCCTCGGGATGCGAGACCGGTCCTGGGGCATCCGCAACATCGCCGCCGTCGATATGTGGGTCTGGATATCGGCCCAGATGCGTGACGGGTGCCTCACGGCCTGGCAATGGGAAACGTCAGCCGGCGAACGCATATACTGCGATGGCGCCCTGGTGGGGGAGGACGGTCAGGTGCGCCGGCTGGCCGCGTTGGAGCACCAGGTGGAGCTGCGACCGGGCGAGCGGCGCCCCCGGCGGGCCCGCCTGCGGTTCCGTCTGGAAGGGGGTGAGGAGCTGGAAACGCTGGCCGAAGAGCAGGCCAGCGTCTACCTGGGGCGTCAGCCCCTGCACTGGTCCGAAGACGACCGCGAGGCCCGCGCCCAGGCCGATGCCGCTGCCCTAGGCTACGACCAGCTCTGCCGCTTCCAGGGCGACCTGGAGGGGTGGGGTGTGGTGGAGTTCGGGCTGGTGGGCGGCTACCGCCCCTACGGCATCGCCCCCGCCCGACTAGGCTGAGGCCCCGGCATCGGCCTCCCCGTCCGATGGCGTATCCGCGCCATCGCCGCCGTCCTGGCCCGGTGTGCCCTGCCCCAGCACGTCCTGCAGGAAATGGGACAGCGCCAGGTCCGGGAGGAGGTCGTGGGCCAGGAGCCTCTCCCTATCCACCATATAGACATTGCGGCGCCCCTGCCGCTGCTTGACCAGCATTCCCGCCTGCTCCAGGTCGGCCACGATCTGGTAGACCGCCCGCTCGGTGAGGCCGATAGCGAAGGCCATCTGACGGAGGGTGGCATCGGGGTGGCGCAAGATGTATGCCAGCACCAGGCCGTGGTTGCTGAAGAGCCGCCAGCGTCGGGCCAAGGCCTTTCACCTCAGCCTGCCCTGGGCCGACGCCGGGCTTGCCCAAAGCCTGTGGATAACATCTGGAAAACTGGCCGTTGGAACGGGGTGCTACCACGTTGACAGCATGATGCTAGAACCATGATTCTTGTGTCATCAATCTGGCCTAACTTTTCGAGAAAAATCTTGCTGGAAGGAGACTTCGCGAAAGCGAGTTCGCCTTCCAGGAGTAGACGATGGCGGAGATGCGCCAGTTACGGAGCAGGCCGAAGAGGCTTCACAGGGACGGGACGAGCGGGACCAACGGGCGGAGACCCGCCCAGCCGCCGGCGACGGACCTGCCGGACTGCGAGACCTTCAGCCGCATCTTCGAGACCTACTACCACCGGCTCATGTCCTACGCCATCAGCCGCCTACGTGACCGCGACCTGGCCGAGGACACGGTCGCCGAGACCTTCAAGCTGGCGTACCTGCGCTGGTCCACCCTGCGTGACCCGCAGGCAGTGGGGAGCTGGCTGTTCTCCATCGCCCACAACGTTATGGTCAGCCAGATGCGGGCACGGGCCAGGGCCGCCCTCCCCCTGGAGCAGTCGCCGGCCCTAGAGTGGTGGGACATGTCCCCGACGCCGGAGGAGGAGGCCATCCGCCAGGAGGAGGCGGAGCGATTGCTGAAGCTCCTGTCGCGTCTCTCGCCGCGGGAGCAGGAGGCCCTATCGCTGCGCTTCGACGGCGGCCTGTCCAGCCGGGATATCGCCCGCATCCTGGGCACCAGCGAGGGCAACGTGCGCCTCATCATCTTCCGGGCGCTGCGCCGCCTGCGACAGCTGATGCAGGAGGAAGAGGCAGGGACCTGACCCGCTGCGGCCCTCAGCCCCCGCCACTGCTGGCGCCGGGGCCTAGCGCTCTACCCGGGGGCCTACCACGCCCTCGCGTTTGAGGGCCTCGATCTCCTCCCAGGTGAAGCCGAACTCCAGCAGGACCTCTTCCGTGTGCTGGCCGAACTCGGGCGCTGGCCGGCGGAAGGTGGCGGGGGTGCGGCTCAGGTTGACGCCGCTGTGGACCATGCGTATCGGCCCATAGGAGGGGTGCTGGACCTCCACGATCATGTCGTTGGCCAGCACCTGCGGGTCCTCCACCACCTCGCTGTAGTCCTGGACCAGGTCGCACACCAGGTCGTGCTGGCGCATGAGCTCGACCCACTCGCGCGCCGGACGGGCTGCGAAGAGCTGGTCCAACTGGTCGATGAGCCCCATCAGCTCCGTCGGATGGAAGCGCATCCAGTCCACCGTCAGCTCCTCGGGCGACAGGAGCACGCCGGTGGCCTCGTGCATGAACTGCCGGAAGCGGGGCCAGTAGCGCCCGACCTGGGCCATGGCCAGCATGATCCAGCGGTTGTCGGCGCAGCGGTAGTGGTTCCAGAGGGGGCTGGTGAGGCGGCGGGGCAGCCGCGGCACGGGCTGGCCGGCATAGGTGGACGTCAGGAGATAGGTGTTGATGTTCCAGGCCTGGACGGCCAGGGCGGCCTGGAGCAGGGAGCCGTCCACCATCTGGCCCTCGCCGGTGCGCTCCCGGTGATAGAGGGCTACCATCACCCCCAGGGCCAGAAGGAAGGCCCCCACTTGGTCC
Source organism: Dehalococcoidia bacterium (assembly GCA_035574155.1). Taxonomy (GTDB): domain Bacteria; phylum Chloroflexota; class Dehalococcoidia; order SM23-28-2; family HRBIN24; genus HRBIN24. The sequence continues at coordinate 7,186 of DATLZD010000038.1, forward strand.
ACCAGCCCATTGACGGTCCGGGAAGGGGGACTGTCGGGCTCACCGGTGACGCTCATGATGCCGCCTCGCGCCTGGGCCAAGGGGTCCAGGGCGGGCAGGCCGGCGTGAGGTCCCTTCAGGCCAAAGCCGGAGGCACAGGCGTATATGAGCCTGGGGTTGACGTCCCGCAGCGCATCGTAGTCTATGCCCAGGCGCTGGGCGACCCCGGGGCGAAAATTCTGGACCACCACATCGGCCCTCTCCACCAGCCGGTAGAAGACCCGACGCCCCTTTTCGTGGCGCAGGTCCAGGACCAGCCCCCGTTTGTTGCGGTTATGGGTCTCGAAGTAGGCGTTGGGGGCATCGGGGCGAGGGGCGTAACGGACCAGGGAGCGCCCAGGGTCGAGGCGGTCGGGCGCCTCCACCTTGATCACGTCGGCCCCGAAGTCGGCCAGCAGGGCCGTGCTCATGGGACCCTGCTGCCAGATGGTGAGGTCCAGGACCTTGATGCCCGAAAGCGCCTGCTCCATATCTGCCCCCTTCGCTCAGTCGTTACGGGCGGAAAGGGCCTTCAGCCGCTCCACTAGCCTCGGCAGGGCCACGCCGGTCGGGGCCCGCACCACGACATCGCACAGCTCCGTCAGGGCGGTTTCGTCGGTGTTGAACTCGATGAGCTTGCCCCCCTGCATCTTCACGTCCACCGGGAAGCCTGCGGCCGGGTAGACCACACCCGAGGTCCCGATGAGCAGCATGCAGTCACACCTGGCCGTCTGGCGGACGCACTCGTCCAGGGCATCGCGAGGGATGGGCTCGCCGAACATGACGGTGTCGGACTTGACCAGCCCACCGCACTGGGGACAGCGGGGCGGCAGCTCCTCGATGGGGAACTGGTCGCTGGGCCAGCGGGCGTTGCACTCGATGCAGCGCAGTTTCGTGCGGTTGCCGTGGATCTCGGTCACGTTGCGGCTGCCGGCCTCAAAATGCAAGTTGTCGATGTTCTGGGTGATGATGTGCTGCAGGAAGCCCAGGTCCTCCATCTCCTTCAGGGCGTAGTGGCCCGGGTTGGGGCGGGCACGGGCCAGGGCCTCCGTCAGCTCGCGGTAGCCAGCGGAGGGCGAGAGCCGCTCCTCCCACCAGCGCTTGGGGTCCTGGAGGAACCGTTGGTAGCCCAGCATGTCGGGTTCGCCATACTTGGTCCATAGGCCGCCGGGGCCGCGGAAGGGAGGGATGCCCGACTCCACCGAGAGACCTGCCCCCACCAGGGCGACCACGTGACGGGAGCGAAGGACGAGCCTGGCCGCCTCTTCGATGGCGTCCTCAGCCTGACGGTCGAGGCTCATGGGCCAACCTCCACTGACTCGCCGGCCGCTGCGGGCAGCAGGGTCACGAGCACCGTCCGCTCACGGGGGCCGTCGAACTCGGCCAGGAAGATGCCCTGCCATCTCCCGAGGGCGAGGTCGCCCGCCGCCACCGGCAGCAAGGCCCATTGCCCCACCAGGCTGGCCTTGATATGGGCATGGGCGTTTCCCTCGTAGTGACGATAGGCCCCGTCGCGGGGCACCAGCGCCTCCAGCCTTTCGATGATGTCCCTGGCCACATCGGGGTCGGCGTTCTCGTTGACCACGATGCCGGCGGTGGTGTGGGGGACATAGAGGTGACAGAGCCCGGTGCGGACGCCGCTCCTGCGCACCGCCTCTCGGACTTGGTCGGTGATGTCCTCGAGGCACTGTTGCTGGCGGGAGCGGACCCTGAGCTGGGCACGCACGGGCATCACCTCTTCCTGGCCCATTATATCGGCGCGGGTAGCGGCAGGCCACGCGCCCCTTGAACCGCGCTACGCCTTGCCATAAGGTGGGCTTGCCATGGACAGGGTGCCGGTGGTCATGACCGTGGCCGGCTCCGACTCGGGGGGCGGGGCGGGCATTCAGGCCGACCTGAAGACCTTTGCCGCCCTGGGCGTATACGGGACCACGGCCATCACCGCCATCACCGCCCAGAACACGCTGGGCGTGACGGCGGTCTTCGAGCTGCCGCCGGACATGGTGGCGGCCCAGATAGACGCACTAGTGGAGGACATGGGCGCCGATGCCGTCAAGACCGGCATGTTGGCCAGCGCCCCTATCGTAGAGGCCGTGGCCGACAGGCTGCGCCACCACGGCCTAGGCAACGTGGTAGTGGACCCAGTGATGGTGGCCAAGAGCGGGCACCCGCTGCTGCTGCCCGATGCGGTGGACGCCCTGCGCCGACTCCTGTTGCCCCTGGCCACGGTGGTGACCCCCAACCTGCCAGAGGCCGAGGCCCTGGTGGGCCGGCCCCTGCCCGAGGCAGAGGGGCTGGAGGAGGCGGCCCGTCAGATCGCCGCCATGGGGCCCCAGGCGGTGGTCATCAAGGGTGGCCACCTTCCCGGCGAGGAGGTGACGGACCTGCTCTATTGGCGGGGACAGTTCTATCGCTTCGCCTCCCCTAGGGTCGCCACCGCCAACACCCACGGCACCGGGTGCACCTTCGCGTCGGCCATCGCCGCCTACCTGGCCAAGGGACTGGAAGTGCCCGAAGCGGTGGCCCGGGCCAAGGACTACCTGACGCAGGCCCTGCGCCACGCCTACCCCATAGGTCGCGGCCGCGGCCCCGTTCACCACTTCTGGCAGTGGTGGCGCTAGGTCACGGGTCTCAGTCCCAGAAGTCCCATCGCTGGACGACGGGCGAGCGACGCCTGGGACGCAGCAAGAGGACCAAGAGGAAGCCGGTGACGAAGCCGCCGATGTGGGCCCAGAAGGCCACCCCCGTCTCCACTCCCACCGCCTGCGCGCCCAGGGAGGCCACGCCGCTGAAGAGCTGGAGCAGGAACCAGAACCCGATGAGCACGGCCGCTGGCATGGGCATGAAGCCGAAGAACCAGAACCACGGCACCAGCACCGCCACCGTAGCCGTGGGGTAGAGGACGAGATAGGCCCCCAGCACCCCCGATATGGCGCCGCTGGCACCCACCATGGGCACCATCCCATCGCTGTCGATGGCCACCTGCAGGGCCACGGCGCCGATGCCCGACAGCAGGTAAAAGAGCAGGTACTTGACATGGCCCAGGGCATCCTCCACGTTGTCGCCGAACACCCACAGGTACAGCATGTTGCCGATGAGGTGCAGCCAGCCACCGTGTAGGAACATGCTGGTGAAGACCGTGGCCGGCACCTCCCAGCCCGAGGGCGAGTGCAGCCAGTCCACCAGCCGCACGGGCACCACCCCCCAGTCGAAGAAGAGCTGCTGCAGCTCCCGCGGCCGGAGGGTCAGCTCGTAGAAAAAGGCCAGCACGTTGATGACGATGAGGGTAAGGTTGACGAAGGGGAAGGCCCGGCTGCGAGGCTCGTCGCCGACGGGTATCACGACAGCCCCCGCAGGTGGCACGTATCGTTGTAGCACAGGACGACGGGATGGGGCAGGAAACCTCCCTCCTCCACCACCGTTAGGGACGCATGGTCCAACACGAAGGCAACACGGCCCCATGCTTCCATTGGCTGGCCCAAGAGGGTGAAGACCATCAGCGACAGCACGCCCGAGTGGGAAACCAACAGCACATTGCCGTCGCGGTGGCGGCGGCGGACCGCGTCCAGCATTTCCTGGGCACGGCGCTGCACCTCGGCAGCGCTCTCTCCCCCGGGCGGCGCAAAGTGCGGGTCGAGGGCCGGCCGTCGGCCATCGGGCAGGGCGTCCAGCTCCTCCGCCGACAGGCCCGTCCAGGCATCCGCCTCCCACTCCCGCAGTCGCTCATCGACACTAACGTCTGTCCCCAGGGCGTCGGCCAGGAGCCGGGCTGTTTCCAGGGCACGCCGATAAGGGCTGGAATAGACCGCACAGACGTCGAGGCCTCGGAGGCGGCGCGCCAGGGCCCGGGCCTGCCGTCGCCCCAGCGCCGTCAGGGGGGACTCCGGCCCGGCGATGCGCCCCTGCCCTGCATGCTGGGCGTGACGCACCAGATAGAGGCGACGGGGCATCTCAACGGCCCTGCCAGGTGGTCTCCCGCCGCCCTTCGGCCTTATTGACATAACGGGCCAGCACGAAGAGCAGGTCCGAGAGGCGGTTCAGGTAGGCCAGCGCCTGCGGCGAGACGTCCTCGCTACGGGAAAGGGCCACCACCTGACGCTCGGCCCGCCGACAGAGGGTGCGTGCCAGGTGCAGGAAGGCCGCTGCTGGCGCCCCCCCGGGCAGCACGAAGCTCTTGAGGGGCTCCACCTTGGCATCGTATTGGTCGATGAGGCGCTCCAGGTCCTCCACGCGCGCCGCCGGCAGGCGGAAGCGGTCGCTGCCTGGGCTGGCCAGCTCGGCGCCCAGCTGAAAGAGGTCGGCCTGGACCTCTTGCAGCAGCGACGCCACTCGTCGTTGCCGCAGGAAGGCGATGGCCACCCCCAGGCAGGAGTTCAGCTCGTCCAGAGAGCCGTAGGCGGCCACCCGGGGGTGGTCCTTGGGGACCCGCTGGCCGCCGAAGAGGGACGTCTCGCCCCGGTCGCCGGCGCGCGTGTAAATGGGGGACTTACGCAGGGCCTTGGCCATGCTCAGGCGACGCCGCATTCTGCAGGAGGCGCGGCCTACCAAGCTCATTATAGCCCCCCTTTGCCCTAGGCGGGCGAAGAGATAGCATCGCTTTGGGCGCATATGGACACAGGACTCCACGGTCGGGCAGCCATCGTCGGCGGTGCCAGCCGGGGCATAGGTCGGGCCATAGCCCTGGCGCTGGCCCGCGAGGGCTGCCGGGTGGCCATGGTCGCCCGCGGTCGCGAGGCGCTGGCCGAGGCGGCCAACGCCGTCTCCCGCGAGACTGGCTCCCAGGCGCTGCCCGTCCCCTGCGACCTGTCACGGGCGGAGGACATACGCCGGCTGGTGACGGAGGCGGTCTTCGCCTTTGGGCGGCTGGACATCGTGGTGGCCAACAGCGGCGGCCCCCCTGCAGGCCTGTTCGAGGAGCTGGGGGAGGACGCCTGGCAGCGGGCAGTGGAAGGCACCCTCCTGTCGGTGGTGCGCCTGGTGCGGGAAGCGCTGCCACACCTGAAGCTTTCGGGGAGCGGAAGGGTGGTAGCCATCGCTTCCGTGGCGGTCAAGCAGCCCTTGGACTACCTGGTGCTGTCCAACTCGCTGCGCCTAGGGGTGGTGGGCCTGGCCAAGACCCTGTCGCGGGAGCTGGCCCGCTACAACATCACCGTCAACGCCGTCTGCCCGGGCAACATCGCCACCGAGCGTCTCATGGCCCTGCTGGAAGAGCGGGCCCGCAGGACGGGGCGGACCCTAGAGCAGGTAGTGGCGGAGGAAGAGTCACGCATCCCCTTGGGCTACCTGGGCGAGGCCGAGGACGTGGCCAACCTCGTCCTGTTCCTCTGCTCCGACAAGGCCCGCTACATCACCGGCACCGCCATTCAGGTGGACGGCGGCAGCACCCTGTCGGTGTTCTAGGCGCCCTCCGGGCGCCCCCTGAAGGAGGGGTGCCGGGAGTCCAGCCAGACGTCGGCCAGGAAGTAGGAGGTCCCGAAGAAGACCAGGGGACGGAAGCCGCGATAATAGGGCCAGGCCACCCACAGCTCCACTGGGCTGGCCATGTCCAGGCGGGCCAAGACCCGCTCCAGAAGGTAGCGCTGGACTTGCCAGCCCAGCTCGCGCCGTCGCTCGCGGTCGAACTCCCTCCGCTGGGCCTCCAACAGCGCGTCCAGCTGGGGGTCCCGTAGCCCGAAGGAGTTCTTGGTGCCGCGGCTGTGGAAATAGGGGTATAGCCAGTCGTCCAGGTCGATCCAGCCGTTGTCGAAGGCGAAGCTGAAGGGGATGGTCCCCTGTCGGTGCCCCTCCGACAGGTCGTTCTGGGCGATGACCCGGACATCCACCTGCCCGCCCAGGGCCTGCTCCAGCTGGCGCTTGTACTGGGGCGCGTAGCTGGCCAGGCCGGGCGGGATGTTGGAGAAGGTGACCTCTATGGGCGGCTTCCCCGCTGCCTCGTAGAGGCGGCGGGCCTCGGCCACGTCCTCCTCTCGCTCTCGGCGGCCCGTCCGGTACCCCGGCAGGGCCGCGAGCTCCTCGTCCGGGAGCGCCCAGTGGACCAGGGGGCTAACAGGGCCGTGGAGACGGCCGTATCCCTGCCAGATGGCATCTATGATCTGCTGGCGGTCGGTGGCCAGGTGGACGGCCCGCCGGACCCGTAAGTCGTTGAAAGGGGGCCGATCCACCCGCAGGCGGGCGTTGACCCAGGCCGCGAGCCCCACATCGGCCGTCTGCAGGCCGGGCACCTCCTGCCGCAGCCGCACCACCCATTGCGGGTTGGCCTGATAGAGGGCCACGTCGATGCGTTTCTCGCGGAAGGCCGCCTCAATGACGGCGTCCTCAAAGGCGAAGATGGACGTGTAGCCGTCCAGGTAGGGACGTTGGAGGTCCGGCCGGTCCCAGCCGAACCAGTCGGGGTTGCGCACGAAACGGGACTGCTGTAACACCTCCAGCCTGTCCCAGATGAACGGCCCGGTCCCGATCATGGCCTCTTGGCGGTTCATCTCGTCACCCTGGTCCACCAACTCCCGGGCCACGATGAACGCATTGGTATCGGCCAGGAAGTGCAGGAAGGGGGCCACCGGCTCCTTGGTCCGGAAGCGGACCGTATACCTGTCCACCACCTGAATGGAGTCGATGACCTGGTACTGGTAGGCGCGGTAGAAGAAGGGCCAGCGAGGGCTGGCCTCGTTCATCTGTCGCTCAAAGGAGAACTTGACGTCCTCGGCCGTCAGCTCGCGGCCTCCCACCGCCCGTTCCTCGGGAGTGGGAGGGCGGCCCAGTACGGTGCTGGGGCGCTGGAAGCGGACGCCGGGGCGCAGCCGGACCACGTACTCCAGGGGCGGGTCACCGATGACCTCCGGCATGTACAGGGCCAGGTCGGCGGCTATGACACCCTGGAGGGGGTCTTCGTAGCGTAGGACCTTACTGAAGACAGCCGAATGAGAGCTGTATATGGGACCGAACTGGGTCTGGTGTGGGTCCAGGGTGTCCAGCACCGCCGCCTCGTAGCCCGGCAAGCGCAGGATGCCGCCCCGCTGGGGGGCCTCCTGCTCCTGCGATGCCAGCGGTGGTAGCCCCTCTTGGACCTGTCTGCCGCCGCAACCTGCCAGCGCCGCTGCCAGCCCTGCCGTCGCGCCCAGGAACTGCCGTCTGCTGAGGCGTCGGCCGGCCAGCCTCGGCAGGGATCTCACCCCCTCCCGTGGCTGTCCTTGACGGCATTATAGCGCCCCCCTTTCGGCCGGTCGATGCCCTACAGGGGCCGCAGCCGGGGGTCCAGCAGGTCCCGCAGCGCGTCGCCCAACAGGTTGAAGGCCATCACCGCCAGAGCGATGGCCCCTCCCGCCGCCAACACCACGTGCGGGTGCTCGAACATGAAGCTCCTTCCCTCGGCCAGCATCAGCCCCCAGGACGCCGCTTGGGGGACGGTGGACGGGTCGATGAAGGACAGCCCAGCCTCGGCCAGGACGGCGCCCCCCAGTCCCACCGAGAACACCACCGTCACCGGTGCCATCACGTTGGGCAGGACATGGCGCACCATGACGCGCAAGTGCGAGGCCCCCATGGCCCTGGCCGCCTCCACGTAGGTCTCGTTGCGCACAGACAGGACGACGCTGCGCACCACCCTCTGGACGCCAGGCACCGCCACGAAGGCCAGGGCTACTGCCAGCACGCGCAGGCTCGGCTCCACCAGCGACACGGCCAGCATAAGGACCAATAGGGGCGGGAATGCCTGGAGGGCGTCCATCAGGCGCTGCAGCAGGAGGTCGGTCCTGCCCAGGAAGTAGGCCGAGACCACGCCGATGGCGGTGCCGCCAGCGGTGCCCAGCGCCAAGGCCCATAGGGCCAGGAAGAGGGACCGCCTGGTGCCCCAAACGAGGCGTGCCCACACATCGCGCCCCTTGTCGTCGGTGCCCAACCAATGGCGGGCGCTGGGAGGCTGGAAGCGGGCCAGGCGTCCTGTCTCCTCGTCGTAGAAGAAGTCCTCGGGGCCATAACGGGCGAGGAAGGGCCGTCCCATCTCGAAGCCGAGGGGACGGTCAGGGAGGTCGGGCAGGCCGAAGCGGGGCTCAGGGGGGCCTACGGCAGCCACCACCATGGCCAGGGCCACAGCGGCGGCCAGCGCGCCCAACGGCTTGCGCCGCAGCGCCCGCAAGGCCGTCCGCAGCCTCGGAGGTCCTCCCTCCAGCACCGCCCATGGTGGCGATGGGGGGGCGACCCCGCCGGTCCGTTCAGGCATAGCGGACGCGCGGGTCCAGCCAGGCATAGACCACGTCCACCAGGAGGTTCACGAAGACCAGGAAAGAGGCCACCAAGAGCGTCATGCCCTGGACCACCGGGTAGTCGTTCTGGCGCACACCGTTGACGGCGTAGAGGCCGAGGCCGGGGATGAGGAATATGGCCTCCAGCACCACATTGCCAGCCACAAGAGTGCCCAGCACCAGTCCGGCCACCGTCACCACCGGCAGCAGGGCGTTGCGCAGGGCGTGGCGCATCACCACCACCTGCTCGGCCAGGCCCTTGGCCCAGGCGGTGCGTATGTAGTCCTGGCCCAGGACCTCCAGCATCTGGGAACGCAGGAAACGCATCACGATGGCGCCCGTGCCCAGGCCACCGATGAGGGCAGGCAGCGCCATCACCTGCAGGTTCGCCCACGGGTCCTCGGGCGCCGGCGTATCGAAGGGCGGGAAGGGCACCAGATCGCGATAGGCAGTGATGGGCGGCGTCCAGCCAAGGTAACGGGAGGAGGCCAGCAGAGCGAACACGGCCAACACGAAGGCCGGGACCCCCAGCAGAAAGGTAGCAGCGCCCCGCAGCACGTAGTCGGCCCAGGTGTCCCGTCGGACGGCCGCCACTACCCCCACCGGCACGCCTACCAACAGGGCCACCGCCAACTGCAGCAGCCCCAGCTCCAGGGACGGGCCGATGCGCTCGCCGATGTCCTCCAGGACCGGCGAACGGGTCCGGAAGGAGCGTCCCAGGTCTCCCCGCGCCAGGTCGGACAGGTAGTCCCAGTACTGCTCCCACAGGGGGCGGTCCAGGCCCAGCGAGCGGCGGACCGCCTCCCGCGCTTGCTGGGGATCGCCCTGCGCACCTTGGGCCGCCACCTCCAGGACCTCGCCAGGGCTGAGGCGGAGGGCCAGAAAGACGAGGCTCGCCACTACCAGCAGAACCAGGAGGTTCAGCAGCAACCGCCAGAGGAGGTAGCGGAGCATCTACCCGTCCTCGGTGGGAAGGTAAATTCGGGCACCCTTGCTGTCAAGGGCGAAGGGGGCTGGGGCCATGCGGGGCCGCGGCGGTGGTAGAATGGCTGATGGCGGTGGGGCCGACAGCAGGCCGGGTGGTCGCCCCCTGCCCCGTGCAGGGGGAGGAAGGTCCGGGCTCCACCGGGCAGCGTGCTGGGTAACGCCCAGGCGGGGTGACCCGCGGAAAGTGGCACAGAAACCAGACCGCCTGGGCCCTGACGGGCCCAGGTAAGGGTGAAAAGGTGGGGTAAGAGCCCACCAGCGGCAGGGCGACCTGCCGGCTGGCCAAACCCCACGCGGAGCAAGGCCAAATAGGAGGGCAGGCCCTTTCGGGGGCCTAGGGATGCCCGGCCCGACGCCCTCGGGTAGGCCGCTTGAGCCTCTCCGCAAGGGGAGGCCCAGAGTGATGACCACCGGCCGCCCCCAGCGGGCGGCTACAGAACCCGGCCTATAGGCCTGCTAGGCCCCGCCGCCCTCCGCCTACTACCTATATGGAGGACGTCGGGCCGACACGCCTGCACGAGGGCCTCATGCCGACTCTGTCAGAGCTGGCCGCCCACCTGCCCGAGGCCCACCTCCTGGGGCCGGATGTGCCCGTGCGGGGCATCGCCTGGGACTCACGCCTCGTGTCCCCAGGCGACCTGTTCGTGGCGGTGCCGGGGCTGCGTCACGACGGCCACGACTTCCTCCGGGACGCCCTGACCAGAGGTGCCGCGGCCCTGGCAGTCCAGGCTGACCGCAGACCTCACTGGGCGCACCTGCTGGACGGGACGGGGACATCGCTGCTGGAGGTCCCCGACTCGCGCCGCGCCCTCTCCCGCCTGGCCGCCGCCTTCCACGGCTTCCCCGCCCGCCGGCTGACGGTGGTGGGCGTTACGGGCACCGACGGCAAGACCAGCCTGGTCCACCTCCTGTCCCACGTGCTGGGCCGGGCCGGGGGGAAGGCCGGATTCCTCGGCACCATCGGTTGGGGCATCGACGGCAAGGTGGAGGGCGGGGGCGACGGCCGGACCACCCCGGAGGCGCCCCAGGTCCAGGCCGCCCTGGCCCGCATGGCCGCCGCTGGCTGCCGCTATGCCGTCGTGGAGTGCACGTCCCACGGCCTCGCCCTTTTCCGGGTCGAGGACTGCGAGCCGGACGTGGCCGTCATCACCAACCTGGGACGGGACCATCTGGACTTCCACGGCAGCCTGGAGGCCTACCGTGAGGCCAAGGGACGCCTCTTCCGACTGCTGGACGCCTCCGTGGACAAGGGGGTGCCCAAGACGGCGGTCCTCAACGCCGACGACCCGTCGTGCGACTACTTCCGCACCCTGACCACCGCCCGCTCCATCACCTATGGGCTGCAGACGCCGGCCGACGTCGTCGCCCGCGACCCGCGGCCCGATGGCTGGGGCACCCGCTTTCGGCTGGTAGCCTTCGGTCGGGAGAGAGAGGTGCGCCTGTCGCGCCCCGGCGAGTTCAACGTTGCCAACGCCCTGGCCGCCGTCGCCGTGGGGATGTCTCTGGGCCTCCCCCTGGACGCCTTGGCCGAGGCCTTGGCGTCCTGGCCAGGCGCACCGGGGCGTCTCGAGACCATCGACGAGGGGCAGCCCTTCCTGGTGGTGGTGGACTACGCCCACGGCCCCGACTCCCTCCGTCGCGTCCTGGAGCTGCTGCGGGCGACGGCACGGGGAAGGGTCATCGCCCTCTTCGGCTGCATAGGCGGCAGGGAGCGGGAGCGCCGCTTCCCCATGGGGCAGGTGGCCGGCCGGCTGGCCGACTACATCGTCCTCTCCGACGACAACCCCTACGATGAGGACCGCCTGGACATCCTGCGCGAGGTGGCAGCCGGCCTGGAGTCCGTGGGGCGGCGTCAGGGCCACGACTACAGCATCGTCCCCGACCGGCGGGAGGCCATCGCCCATGCCCTGGCCATGGCCTCCGACGACGACGCTGTGCTCCTGGCCGGCCGCGGGCATGAGACCATCGTCTACCTGGCCGACGGCCCCTACGAGTGCGACGACCGTGAGGTGGCAAGGCAGGCGCTGCGCTCCCTCTACGGCCGACCGTGAAGGGGGGACGGCATGGCGTGGCCCGACCTGTCGCGGCTGGAGCGGTCCCTCAGGACCCGCTACCTGGGCCGACGCCTGGTCTATTACAGCAGCGTAGGCTCCACCCAGGACATCGCCCGCCGCGAGGCCGAGGCCGGCGCCCCCGAGGGTACCCTGGTGCTGGCCGATGAGCAGACGGCCGGTCGTGGACGCCTTGGCCGCTCCTGGGCCTCGCCTCCCGGCCAGAACCTCTACCTGACCCTGGTCCTGAGACCGCCCCTGCAGGCCCTCAAGCGCCTGACCATGGTGGCGCCCTTGGCGGTGGCCAGGGCGGTGGCCGAGACCACGGGCCTGCAGGCCGGCATCAAGTGGCCCAACGACGTGTGGATCGGCCGGCGCAAGCTCTCGGGCGTCCTCCTGGAGTCGGAGGTCCAGGGGGGGCTGGTCCGCTACTGCCTGCTGGGCATAGGCATCAACGTCAACATGGACGTGGAGGCCCTCCCCGAGCTGGCCGGCATAGCCACCAGCCTGCGCCGCGAGCTGGGGCGCGAGGTCCCGCGGGAGGACGTGCTGGCAGCCCTCCTAGGCCACCTGGAGGACCTATACGAGGCGGTGCGCCGCGGCGGGACCCCCCTGGAGGAGTGGCGCGCCCGCCTCATCACCCTGGGGCAGGAGGTGACGGCCCGCTTCGGCGACCAGGTGGAGGAGGGCCTGGCCGAGGACGTGGACGAGGAAGGGCGGCTTCTGCTGCGCCGGCGCGACGGCTCCCGCGTGGCCATCGAGGCGGGCGACGTGACCCTGCGGGGCTGACGGCCCGCAACCCAGTCGGGCGCCCGGGGGGCAGGGCTAAAGCCCTGCAGCTACGACGGGGAAGCAGCTACGATGGACGTAGCTGCAGGCCTTCAGGCCTGCCAAGGGCGGTCCGACGGCCAGGGGCAGGGCTAAAGCCCTGCAGCTACGACGGGGCAAGGGGCGCTAGGACGTAGCTGCAGGCCTTCAGGCCTGCCAGGAGGCGGTCCAACGGCTAGGGGCAGGGCTAAAGCCCTGCAGCTACGACTACGACTAGGACGTGGCAGGGCTTTAGCCCTGCAGCTACGACGGGGGCCGAAGCCCTGCTGCTACGGCGGGCAGGGGGCCGAGGCGGCGCCGGAAATGGTCAGAGGGCGCGGAAGACGCGCCGTCCCTCCAGCCGCACGATCCGCCCGAAGCCGGGGGGCGGGAAGTGGCAGAAGGCGGCCGGCAGGCCCTCCGCCTCCAGCATGTCCAGGATGCGGCTGCGGGTCTCGGCTGCCCGGGCGCCGTCGGTGTCGAAGGCCGGCGACCAGGAGGGCTGGTCCACCTGGGCCGGGTGGTGGGCCAGGTCGCCGCAGATGAGGGCCCGCTCCCCCAGGGAGGCCAGCATGATGCTGGTGTGGCCCGGCGTGTGGCCCGGCGTGGGCAGGGTGGTCACCCCATCGGCCAGCGTCACCTCGCCGCTGAACAGCTCCAGCACCCCCAGGTCCCGCAGGGGCACCACCGTGCGGTCGGCGCCCTGGGCGACGCGGGCGGGGTCGGTGAAGAAGTCCCAGTCGGCCTGGGGCACGTAGTAGCGGGCGCGGGGGAAGGTGGGCCGGGGGGAGCCGGCCTCGTATTGCAGGTTCCAGCCCACGTGGTCGCCGTGCAGGTGGGTGAAGACCACCACGTCGACGTCCTCGGGGCGGACGCCCTTCTCCTGCATGTCGTCCAGCAGGCGGCCGCGCACGCCCCCCAGCCAGTCGTGGGGGCCGGGGCCCACGCCCGTGTCCACCAGTATGATGCGGCCACCGGCACGGACGATGTAGGCCTGGGCGTAGGTCTGGAAGCGGCCATCGGGCGCGAAGGAGGCCGGGTAGAGCTCACGGTAGGGCTCGAAGGCGGCCGCCCCCTGCTGCGGGAAGAAGGCCTGAAAGGGGAAGGCCATGGGCGTGTCCAGCAGCTCCACCACCTCGATGCTGCCGACGCGCAGGACGTGGACGGACATAGGGCACCTCCCGGGCCAGGGTCTCGCTGGCAAGAGTATATCCCGGCCGCGGCCGACAGGCCACCGTTCAGAATAGCTCACGCAGGTCGAAGGCGGGGCCGTCCTTGCAGACCAGTCGCACGCCGCCGCGGCGGGGGAAGACGGCGCAGCCGTAGCAGATGCCGGTGCCGCAGCCCATGCGCTCCTCCATCAGGACCTGGACCGGCCGGCGAGAGGCCCGCCTGCGAACCACTTCCGCCAGGGCGACGAACATGGCCGCCGGGCCACAGGCGAAGACCTGGTCGGCCCAGTCCAAGTATTCGGGGACCAGGTCGGTGACGGGTCCACGGTGGCCGCGGGAGCCGTCGTCGGTGGCGTAGACCACCTCCACCTCCGGCGGCAGCAGGGACGGCGGCAGCAGGCGGGCGGCGGTGCGGGCGCCGGCCAGCAGGGCCACCGAGCGGCCCGCGGCCACCGCCTCCTCGGCCAGGGCCACCAGCCCGGCGATGCCCAGCCCCCCAGCCACCAACAGCAGGTGGCGGGCGTCGGGCCGGACCCGCAGCCCCTTCCCCAGGGGGCCGAAGACGGCTATCTGGTCGCCGGGACGGCGGCGGGAGAGCCACAGGGTGCCGCGCCCGCGCACGTCGTAGAGGACGGCGAACTGGCGCTCCCCGTCGCGGTCGCGGAAACGGTGGTAGCTCATGGGGCGGGGCAGCAGGGGATCCAGTCCATCGCCGCAGCGCAGCATCAGGAAGCGGCCGGGGGCTGCCCCCCGCGCCAGGGGCGGGCAGGAGAGCCACATGAGGAAGGTGTCCTGGCAGACCTGGTCCTGGGACAGGACGACGGCCTGCTCCAGCCTGAGCCGCTCGGCGGTCATGGGCGGGCGCCGTTACGGTACTCGGGCAGGGGCAGGACGGAGTAGTGGCCGGGGTCCACCAGCATGGCCTCCACCGCCGCCCGGGCCGTGTCCAGGGAGGTGAAGCAGGCGACCCGCTTCTCCACGGCGGCGCGGCGGATGTAGAAGCCGTCGCGCAGGGTGGCTGTCTGGGATCCCTCGGGGGTGTTGATGACCACGTCCACCAGCCCCTGGTCGATGACATCGATGACGTTGGGGTGTCCCTGGTCGAGACGCTTGGTCACCTCGGCCACCTCCAGCCCCAGGGCGCGGATGAGGGCGGCCGTGCCCTCGGTGGCGTAGAGGCGGCAGCCGGCCTGGGCCAGCCGCCGCACGATAGGGATAGCCTCGGGCTTGGTCCGGTCGGAGAGGGAGAGCAGGACGGACATCCCGGGGCGCAGCGACAGGTCGGCCGCCTGCAGGGCCTTGGCCAGGGCGGAGCGAAAGTCGCGGTCGATGCCCATCACCTCGCCGGTGGACTTCATCTCCGGCCCCAGGTGGGTGTCCACGCCCGCCAGCTTGGACATGGAGAAGACGGGCGCCTTCACCGCTACCAGGCCCTGCTTGGGCCACAGCCCATATGGATAGCCCAGGTCCGGGAGACGCCTGCCCAGCATGGCCCTCACGGCCAGGCGGACCATGGGCACGCCCGTGGCCTTGGAGATGAAGGGCACCGTGCGGCTGGAGCGGGGGTTCACCTCCAGGACGTAGACGTCGGAGCGACCTCCCTGGCGCATGATGACGAACTGGACGTTCATGAGGCCCTTCACCCCCAGGGCCAGGGCTATGCGCCGGGTGTAGTCCACGATGGCGTCCACCTCCTCGGCGCTGAGGCCGATGGCCGGGTAGACGGCCATGGAGTCGCCCGAGTGGACGCCGGCCCGCTCGATGTGCTGCATGATGCCAGGGATGAGGACGTCGTGGCCGTCGCAGATGGCGTCCACCTCGGCCTCGATGCCCTCCAGGTACTTGTCGATGAGGATGGCGCGGCCCTGTCCCACCTGGGCCGCCTCCTCGACATAACGAATCAGCTCCCGTGGCCCCTGCACGATCTCCATGGCCCGGCCGCCCAGGACATAGCTGGGGCGCACCAGGACGGGGTAGCCGATGCGGGCGGCGGCCTCCAGGGCCTCCTCCAGGCTCTCCACGGCGGCACCGGGAGGGCAGGGAATACCCAGGTCTTCCAGCAGGGACTCGAAGCGGCCCCGGTCCTCGGCGATGTCGATGGCCTCGGCGCTGGAGCCCAAGATGGGCAGGTTGGCCCGGGCCAGGGGCACCGCCAGGTTGATGGCCGTCTGCCCGCCGAACTGGACGATGCTGGGCGGGGGGCCTCCGTCAGCGCCCTCGTTGTCCAGGATGTCCCGCACCCCCTCCTCGTCGAGGGGCTCGAAGTAGAGGCGGTCGCTGGTGTCGAAGTCGGTGGACACCGTCTCCGGGTTGCAGTTGGCGATGATGGCCCGGTAGCCCTCCTCCTCCAAAGCCCAGACGGCGTGCACGGAGCCGTAGTCGAACTCTATGCCCTGCCCGATGCGTATGGGTCCCGACCCCACCACTAACGCCTTGGGGGTCTCCAGGGGCGGCGCCTCGTTCTCGGCGTCAGGGTCGTCCTCGTAGGTGCTGTAGAAGTAGGGGGTCTCGGCCTCGAACTCGGCGGCGCAGGTGTCCACCATCTTGTAGACAGGGCGGATGCCCCAGCGCTGCCGCAGCTCACGCACCTGCTCGGGCAGCATATCGGCCAGGGTGGCGATGTCCCGGTCGGGGAAGCCCCGGCGCTTGGCAAGCCGCAGCAGCTCCGGAGTGAGGGGCTCCGAAAGCAGTCGCCTCTCCAGGGCCACCAGGCCGGCCAGCTTCTCCACGAACCAGGGGTCAATGCCCGAGAGGACCGATATCTGCAATGGCTCCATGCCCCGGCGCAGGGCGGCCATGATGGCCCACAGCCGCTGGTCGTTGGGCTCGGCGATGAGCTGACGGACCTGCTCCTCGCTCCAGGAGGGGTCCTCCCAAAGGAGGGTCCGACCCCCGAACTCCAGGGAGCGCACCGCCTTCTGCAGCGCCTCCTCGAAGGTGCGGGCTATGGCCATCACCTCACCGGTGGCCTTCATCTGGGTGCCGATGCGCCGCTCCCCCAAGGGGAACTTGTCGAAGGGCCAGCGCGGTATCTTCACCACCACGTAGTCCAGGGCCGGCTCGAAGGCGGCGGTGGTGCGGCCGGTGACACGGTTGGCTATCTCGTCCAGCCGCTTGCCCACGGCGATCTTGGCCGCCACCCGAGCGATGGGGTAGCCGGTGGCCTTGGATGCTAGGGCGGAGCTGCGGGACACGCGGGGGTTGACCTCGATGACGTAATAGGGCGGGCGTCCATCGGGCGACAGGGCCCAGGGGGCGATCTCCCGCCGTGGGGCCAGGGCGAACTGGATGTTGCAGCCCCCCTCGATGCCCAGGGCACGGATGATCTTGAGGGCGGCCGAGCGGAGCATGTGGTATTCCTTGTCGGTCAGCGTCTGGCTGGGGGCCACCACTATGCTGTCGCCGGTGTGGACACCCATGGGGTCCAGGTTCTCCATGTTGCAGACGGTGATGCAGTTATCGGCACCGTCGCGCATCACCTCGTATTCCAGCTCCTTCCACCCCAGGAGGCAGCGCTCCAACAGCACCTGATGGATAGGCGACGCCTTGAGTCCGATGGAGACGATGTGCGCCAGCTCGTCCATGTCGCGGGCGATGCCGCCGCCGGTGCCGCCCAGGGTGTAGGCGGGGCGGACCACTACCGGGAAGCCCAGCTCCTTAGCTACCCGGCGCGCCTCCTCCAGGGTGGTGACGGTCTCGCTCTCGGGTCGCGGCTCGCCGATCTCGTCCAGAAGGCGCTTGAACAGCTCCCGGTCCTCGGCCTTGCGGATGGACTCAATGGGGGTGCCCAGGACCCGCACGCCGTAGTGGTCCAGCACACCGGCATCGGCCAGGGCCACGGTCAGGTTCAGGCCGGTCTGGCCTCCGAGGGTCCCCAGGAGGCCATCGGGGCGCTCCCGCTCGATGATCCGCGTGAGGACCTCCACCGTCAGGGGCTCGATGTAGACGGTGTCGGCGATGTCCTCGTCGGTCATGATGGTGGCCGGGTTGGGGTTGACGAGGACTGTGTGGATCCCTTCCTCCCGCAGAGAGCGGCAGGCCTGGGAGCCGGAGTAGTCGAACTCGGCTGCCTGCCCGATGACGATGGGACCGGAGCCGATAATGAGGACCTTGGAGACGTTGGCGCTCATGCGGGCGTCTCACCCTCCATGTCGAGCGTGTGGTTCACTCCCTCGCTGGCCAGGCCTTGACCTCGAGGGACGGTTTCCGGTTCCATCCCGAGCGTGGTCAACATTTCCATCGTCCTCTCCTGGTCGCATCGCCACTCCTGGCCGGGACCATGCGTAGGGCCCCCGCACTACAGCGGCAGCTCGTACCTCATGCCTCCGCCCACCGCCTGGGCCAACGACCCCAGCTCGCCGAAGAAGCTCAGGGCAGCCTCGTTGCCCTCGGGTATCGTGCCCCGCAGCCGCCGGTAGCCCTTGCGGCGGGCGAACTCCAGGGCCATCAGGGCCAACTCGCGGCCGATGCCCCGGCGCCGGTGCCCCTTCAGGACCCACACGCCCAGGACGGAGGTGTCGGCGTCATTGGGGTCAGGCTCCAGGGCGGCGAAGGCCACCGGTTGCCCCCCCTCGCGGGCCAGGAACATGGCCCCACGCCCTCGGTAGCCTGCCAGGCGACGCGCCACTGCCTCGGCCGTCATGGGCTGGAGGAGGGCGGCAGCCTGGGCGCCCATCTCGGCGATGATGGCCTGGCCTACCTGGGCGATGGCCACAGCATGGCGGCGGTCAGCCCGGACGAAGCTCACCTTTCCGGCCATCGGCTGTTACCTCACCTTGCAGTGAACTGGTCCACCATCTGCAGGAAGCGGTCGAATACGTAGACGTTGTCCATGGGTCCCGGGGATGCTTCCGAGTGGTACTGGATGGTCAGCACCGGCAGCTCCGGGTGCCAAAGGCCTTCCACCGTGCCGTCGTTCAGGTGGACCTGGGAGACCTGGATGCCGTCGCGGAGGCCGTCGGGGTCCACCGCGTAGCCGTGGTTCTGGGCGGTGATGAACACCCGCCCGGTGGCCAGGTCCTTCACCGGGTGGTTGGCGCCGCGGTGGCCGAACTTCAGCTTGAACGTGCGCGCCCCGAAGGCGCGGGCGATGACCTGGTGCCCCAGGCAGATGCCCAGCATGGGCACCCTCCCCAGTAGGGGCCGCACCGTCCCCACCAGGTAGTCCAAGAGCGCCGGGTCGCCCGGCCCGGGCGAGAGCACCAGTCCGTCGGGCCCCAGGGCCAGCAAGTCCTCGCTGGAGGTCGTGGCTGGCACCACCGTGACCCGACAGCCCCGCTGCCGCAACAGGCGCATGATATTGAACTTGACGCCTGCATCCACCACGACCACGTGGTAGCAAGGCGAGGGCGGCTCCGGCCACAGGTAAGGCTCCTCCACCGTCACTTCCCGCACCAGGTCGGTGGTGCCGTAGCGGGGCAGGGACCGCAGACGCGCCAGGGCCTCGTCGGGGGACTCGCCGACGGCGATGGCGCCCATCATGACGCCGCGGGACCGCAGGCGGCGCGTGAGGGCCCGGGTGTCCACCCCCTCCAGTCCAGGGACGCCCTGAGAGGCCAGGTACTCGTGCAGGGTCATCTCCGCTGCCCAATGGGAGGGCAGGGGACACGCCTCCCGCACCACCAGCGCCCTCACCTGTATGCGTGACGACTCCACGTCCTCGCGGTTGATGCCGTAGTTACCTACCAGGGGATAGGTCAGGACCAGTATCTGGCCGGCGTAGGAGGGGTCGGTGAGCATCTCCTGGTAGCCGGTCATGGCGGTGGAGAAGACCACCTCACCATAGGTGGGGACCGCAGCCCCGAAGGGGCGCCCGGGGAAGACGCTCCCGTCTTCCAGGACCAGGAAGCCCCGCTGGCTCACTCCTGCCATACCTTTCTGCCTCCGTATATGGTGCAGACTACCTTGCCACGCAGGCGGCGACCGGCCAGGGGCGTGTTCTTGCCCTTGCTGGCGAAGCGCTCCGGCTCCACCGTCCACTCCCGCTGCGGGTCGACGACGGTCACGTCCCCCGGCGCCCCTACAGCCAGAGTGCCCAGTCCGGGCACGTGCCGGTCCAGCGCCAGAGCGCGGACAGGCGCTATGGTAAGGGCCTCCACCAGTCGCGACGGGGACAGCCGGCCCTCGTGGACCAGCGATAGGCACAGGGCCAGGGCCGTCTCCAGGCCGGAGATGCCGAAGGCGGCCAGGTCGAACTCGCATAGCTTGTCCTCCAGGGCATGCGGGGCATGGTCGGTGGCGATGCAGTCGATGGCCCCCTGGGCCAGCCCCTCCAGACAGGCCTCGACATCGGCCCTGGTGCGCAGGGGAGGGTTCACCTTGGCATTGGTGTCGTAGGCCAGGCCCCCAGGCGACTCGCCAGTCCCCATGACGGCCTCGTGGGTCAGGCAGAGGTGATGGGGGGTGACCTCGGCGGTGACGCGGGCACCGCGGGCGCGGTAGGCCTGCAGCAGCGCTACCGCGCCGGCGGTGCTGACGTGGGCCACGTGCAGGTGGCCCCGCGTCTCGGCCGCCAGGGCCAGAGCACGGGCCACGGCCGACTCCTCGGCGGCCGCGGGGATGCCCCGCAGCCCCAGGCGGGACGCCACCCAGCCCTCGTGCATGACCCCCTCACGGCTCAGGGCCTTGTCCTCGCAGTGCTCGACCAGCGGCAGTCCCAGGGCAGAGGCATACTCCAGGGCGCGGCGCAGGAGGGCGGGGTCAGCCACCGGCTCCCCGTCGTCGCTGAAGGCCACGGCACCGGCCTCCGCCAGCTCGGCCAGGTCGGCCAACTCCCGGCCCTCACGGCCGCGCGTGGTGCAGGCGATGGGCAACACACGAACCAGGCCCGCCTGGGCCGCCCGCTCGCGCACCCAGCGCACGAGGGCGGGCGTGTCCAGGGGCGGCTCGGTGTTGGGCATACAGCAGACGGTGGTGAAGCCACCGCGGGCGGCGGCCATGGTCCCCGTCTCGATGGTCTCCTTGTGCTCGAGGCCCGGCTCCCGCAAGTGACAATGGACGTCCACCAGGCCGGGCAGCACCCACAGGCCAGCGGCGTCCAGCACCTCCCCTGCATCGCGGCCGGCATCGCGCCCGACAGCGGCGACGCGGCCATCGACTATGAGCACGTCGCCCACCACGTCCAGGCCCTGGGACGGGTCGAGGATGCGGCCGCCGCGGACGGCGAGACTGCTCACGCCTTTGCCCCCGTCAGCAGATAGAGGACGGCCATACGCACGGCCACGCCGTTGGTCACCTGTTCCTGGATGACCGACTGGGCCGAGACCGCCACTTCCGGCGCTATCTCGACCCCCTCGTTGATGGGCCCGGGGTGCATCACCAGGGCACCGGGCCGCGCCCGTGCCAGACGCTCGGCGTTGACCTGATAGAGGCGGACGTACTCGCGCAGGGAGGGGAGCAGGCCCCCTTCCATCCGCTCCCGCTGCAGGCGCAGCGCCATGACGGCGTCGGCCCCCTCGATAGCCCGGTCCAGGTCCACCTCCACCTGGACTGACGGCATGGCTGCCGCCTCGTCCTCGCCGGGCCTTAGGCCCACGGGCAGGAGGGTGGGGGGGCCACACAGGACCACCTGTGCCCCCAGGGCCGTGAGCCCCCACGCATTGGAGCGCGCGACCCGACTGTGGGCGACATCGCCCACGATGACCACCTTCCGTCCCCGCAGGTCGCCCAGGTGCCGGTGCAGGGTGTAGATGTCCAACAGGGCCTGTGTGGGGTGGGCATGCCAGCCGTCGCCAGCGTTGACCACATGCATACGGGTATGGCGGGCTGCCAGGTATGGCGCTCCCGACTGCCAGTGGCGCATCACCAGGACTTGGGCACCCAAGGCCTCGATGGTCCGCACCGTGTCCAGCAGCGACTCCCCCTTCCTCACGCTGGACTGCTCGGCGGCGATGTTGACCACATCGGCCCCCAGGGCCTTGGCCGCCAGCTCGAAGGAGGCGCGAGTGCGGGTGCTGGGCTCGTAGAACAGGTTCACCGCCGTCAGGCCGCGCAGGGCCGGCACTCGCGGGACCTCGCGGGAAAGGACCTCGCGCATCGCCTCGGCCGTGTCCAGCACGAGCAATATCTCCTCGGGGGCCAGCTCGTCCAAGTCCAGCAGGTGGTGGCGCTTCCAGGCAGGCATCTCCTGGACACCGGCGGGCCTGGTCAGCTCGCGGACGTCATCCCTCATGCTCGGCCTCCTCGGGTGGCCGGACGATGACCACCTCGTCGCGACCGTCCACTTCCCTGAGGCGGACCTGGACCTCCTCGCGCCGGGACGTGGGGATATTCTTGCCCACATAGTCGGCGCGGATGGGCAGCTCCCGGTGTCCCCTGTCCACAAGGACCGCCAGCTGGACTTGTCCCGGCCGCCCGAAGTCCATCAGGGCATCCAGGGCGGCGCGGATGCTGCGACCGGTGTAAAGGACGTCGTCCACCAACACCACCCGCTTGCCATCGATGTCGATGGGGATATCGCTGGGCCGGAGGGCCGGCCGTAGCCCTAGGTGGGGCAGGTCGTCCCGGTACAGGCCGATGTCCAGAGCGCCCACGGGCACTTCCGCCCCTTCGAACTGCAGGATGGCATCGGCCAAACGGCGGGCCAGGGGCACCCCACGGGTGCGCATCCCCACCAGCACCACGTCGGCAACGCCCTTGTTCCGCTCGATGATCTCGTGGGCGATGCGGTGGACGGCGCGACGTATGTCGTCGGCCGTCATTAGGACGTGTTCCCGGCCCTGGGGCATTACAAAAGGCCCACCCGCCCGTGGCGTGGTGGGCCGCTGTCCTCCGCGGTCGGCGAAGTCGCTTGCGCTGTCCAACCCTCTCCTCTCCCTTGCCGGCCTCGCCGGACCGGCTTAAAGGGGGGGAGCACCTTTCCCTTGGCAGGTTATCACGCCCCCCGTGCCGGCGCAAGGGTCTTCGGCCGCCAGGTTTCGGGTGCTATCATTTGCACAGGACAACCCTGCACAGGAGGTCACCAATGGCCGAGTTCGTCAAGGTAGCCACCGTCAGCGAGGTACCGCCCGGAGAGATGAAGATCGTGGAGCTGGACGGGCAGGAGATCGTGGTGGCCAACCTGGGCGGCGAGTTCGTGGCCTTCAGCAATGAGTGCACCCACCGCGGTGGGCCGCTGGGCGAGGGCGAGTTGAAGGGCGACGTGGTGGAGTGCCCCTGGCACGGCGGCCAGTTCAACGTCCGCACAGGCGAAGTGGTGGCGCCGCCCCCCTCGCGGCCCATAGCCTGCTTCCGGGTTCAGGTCGAGGGCGACGAGGTGCGGGTGGCCAAGGGCTAGGACTGGACAGGGCCGAGACCTCTCTGCCCTGCTCGGGCTTCGACCGTTGCTCAGACTGCTCCCCCTGCCAGGGGCGGGATAAGGATGACCTTGTCCCCCTCCTGCAGGGCGCGGTCGAAGTCCGAGTTCTCGTTATTGACGATGATGACCTGGGCCATGTCGTCGGGGATGCCCAGGCGTCTCACTAGAGTGTCCACCGTGGCGCCATCGGGCAGTTCCAGCTCGAACTCGCCGGCGCCATTGGGCGAATACTTGTCCAGGTAGGCCTGTAGCTCCACCCTTACCCGCATGCGCTATCGCCTCGCCAACTGGGCCTTCAACCCCTCGAAAGCTATCATACCAAGGTTGATGCGCTCGTGGGTGAAGCGGTGCTTCCAGCGTGAGACGTCGGTGCGTCTTCGGACCATCGCCTGCAACACGCCCAGCTCCTGGACATCCTGGGGACGGCCGATGACCACCGCCCCCACCACCCGGTTGTCGCCGTCCACCAGGACCTTGCGGTAGACGCCGGTGGCCCGGTCGCGGAAGACGATGGGCTCCAGCCCCGGCTCGTCACGGAACTTGCCGATGGAAGCGCACGACAGGCCGAACAGTTCGGTGACGTTCCAGCTCAGGCTCCCGGGGTAGGTGAGGCTGTCGCCGGCCATGTTGGCGCCGGCGACCCGCCCCTGGTCCACGGCCGTGGGCCAGATGGCGTGGACCACCGGCTCGCCGGTGATGAAGTCGCGAGTCTCGGCGCAATCGCCGGCGGCGTAGACGCCGGGCAGGTTGGTCTCTTGGCGGTCGTTGGTCCTGATGCCCCGGCCCACCTCCAGGCCCGAACCCTGCACGAAGCCTATATTGGGCTCCACCCCGGTGCCGCAGACCACCATGTCCGCCTGGTAGGCCTTGCCGCTGCGCAGGTGCAGGGTGAACCTGCCGTCGCTCCCCCGCTCGATGGCCTCGACGGCGTCGCCCAGCAGGACTTCCATGCCCAGCGACCGCATTTCCTCCTCCAGTCGCCGCCCCCCTTCGGGGTCCAGCAGCTGGGGCATCACCTGGTCAGCGATCTCGACCACGGTATAGCGCAGGCCGGGGCGCCGCTTGAGAAGGGCGCTTATGGTCAGCAGGCTTATGAAGCCAGCACCGATGACGAAGCAGCTGCGGGCACCCTCGCTGGCACGGTCTATCTGCCTGGCGTCGGCCAGCGTCCAGTGGTAGCAGACCTCCGCCTCCTGGATGCCCCGCACGGGGGGCACGCGCGAGCGGGAGCCAGTAGCGATGAGCAGACGGTCATAGGACAGGGTCCGACCGTCCTCCAGGCGAACCTGCCGCGCTTGCGGGTCCAGGGCGACAGCGCCGACGCCCCAAACAGTCTCGACGTTGCGGGAGCGAAAGTACTCGGGCCCCTGGAGGGTTATCTGGCGCAGGTCCTTTTCCCCGGCGATCAGGTAGGGCAGGGCCACGCGTGAGTAGCAAGGCTCCGGCTCCTTGGATACCAGGGTTATGGGGCCGGAAGGGTCACGCTGGCGTATGGCCTCTATGGCCGAGAGGCCGGCGGCGCTAGCGCCCAGGATGACGTAGCTGGTCATGCCGTCCTCCTCATCTCGGCGTTAGGCGAGCCCCAGCCGGGCCAGGGTCTCAGGCAGCGGCCGTCCCTCCTCGTCCCAACCGCGGACGCGGTAGTATTCCTCCAGCATGGGCTCCAGCTCCACCACCTGCCCCTGCACGGCGCCGCCGGTGAGGGGCTCCCTGAGCATCCGCGGAGGCAGGGTGTCGTCCTTGCGTCCTAGGCCGGCGCGGTTGTTGAAGAGGCGTTCCAGGTTCCAGATGCGCTCCCCGGCGAGGTTCCAGTCCTCCAGGGTCAGGCTCTCACCGGTGGCCGCGTTGTAAAGGGCGCACAGCTTGTCGGGCGGAATGGCGAAGGCGCTGAAGGTGCAGATGCCGCTGGAGTCCTCGCACGCGGCCTTGTCCTGAAAGGCCTTCTGGGCCTGGGCCTTGCCCTCGATGCTGAAGGGATCCAGCCGCTGGTTGGGGGGCGCGAACCACTCCACCGACATGGTGTAGCCGCGCAGGTGACAGGCGCCCCGGTTGGAGGTGGCATATCCCAGGCCCATGCCCTTGGCTCCCCGGGGGTCATAGGCCGCGAAGTCCTGCTTCTTCACCCCCATGAACAGCTCCGGATGGCCGTAGTATTCCGCCAGCCGGTAGCCGCCCTCGGCCAGCAGGTTGCCGAACTTGCCCTTACGGAACGCCATCAGCTCCAGGCAGCCGACGACGGCGTCGGGATTACCGAACTTGAGCTCGAAGGGTAGCTCCGCCAGGTCTTCGGGCGGGATGTAGCCCTTCTCGGCCAGCTCCATGGCGGTGGCAATAGTGCCGCCGGCGGAGATGGTGTCCATGGCCCATAGGTTGCAAAGGTAGTTGGCGTAGAGCACGGCCGCCAGGTCGCCGACGCCACAGTCGGTGCCCAGGCCGAACACGGTCTCATACTCCGGCCCCTCGCCCTTGCCCTGCCACTTGCTGGCGCCACGGATCTCCGTCACCCGAGCGCAGCCGATGGGGCACGAATAGCAGCCCTTGTTGCGCACCAGCATAGACTGGGCTAGGGCCTGGCCACTGACGGCCTGGGCATGCTCGAACTGCCCCGACTGGAAGTTGCGGGTGGGCAGGATGCCCACGGCATTGGTGAAGCCCACCGTGGAGGCGGTGCCCAGACCCCTGAGGGCATGGGCCGTTGCCGGGGACTGGTTGATGAGCTCCAGCGACTCCATCACCAGCTGAGAGAAGGCGATGGGGTCGGCTACGGGCACGGCGCCCGTGCCCCGCACCACTATCGCCTTGACGTTCTTGGCGCCCATGGCCGCACCCACTCCCGAGCGGCCCGCCGCCCTACCCTTGTCGTTGATGACGCAGGCCACCCGGCACAGGTTCTCGCCGGCAGGACCGATGCCGGCGACGCGTGCTTGGGGGTCGGTCTCGGAGCGGAGGATGTCCTCGGTCTGGGCCGTGTCCTTGCCCCAGACATGGGAGGCGTCTCGGATCTCGACATGGTCGTTGTAGACCCAGATGTAGACGGGCCGGGGCGCCTTTCCTTCCAGGATGACCATGTCGTAACCGGCGAACTTGAGCTCCGGCCCCCAGTAGCCGCCCGAGTTGGAGCAGGCGATGGCGTCCGTCAGGGGGCTCTTACACAGCACCATGTAGCGGCCCCCGGTAGGGGCGTAGGTTCCGGTGAGGGGGCCAGTAGCGAAGATGACCTTGTTATCGGGGCCCAGGGGGTCGCAGCGGGGGTCTATCTCCTCATAGAGGTACTTGGTGCCCAGGCCGCGTCCGCCGATGAACTGCCGCGCCCAGTCCAGGTTCAGCGGCTCCTTGGTCACGCGGCCGTTGGTCAGATCAATGCGCAGGACGTTCCCGACCCATCCGTAAGGCATTTCCGCTACCTCCGGGCACTCGGGTGCTAGGCCACGACCGGTTGCTCAAGCTGGGCCATACGCTGCTCCCAGGGGAGCGGCTCCACCTCGGCGAACTCCAAGGCCCCATAGACGCAGGCCTTGACGCACTGGGGGTCGCCCCCGCACAGGTCACAGTTCTGGGCCACGTGCTTGTCGGCATGGAAGCCCATGACCCCGAAGGGACAGGCCACCAGGCACATCTTGCAGCCGATGCACTTGTCGTCGTTGACGAACACCTGCCCCGTCTGCGGGTCGCGACCGATGGCGTAGGTCGGACAATTGGCCATGCAGGGAGCATCGGCGCAGTGGAAACAGGTGAAAGCCCCGTAGACCTGATCCTCCACGAAGTCAAAGACCCAGATGCGGGTCTTGGCGGGGGCGAAGACGCTCTCGTGGCGGAAGGAACAAGCCCCCTCGCACAGGTGACATGCCACACACTTCTCGGGGTGGGAGAGGATCATCCTCATAACAGCCCTCCCGCTGGACTGACGGCGCGCCATCACGATACCGACCGCCCCCAGACGCTGTCAAGCGCTCGCCAAGGCGGCAGGAAAGGCCCGCTGCGCCAGGGGACGCGCGTCCTCTCCATCGGCCCTTCAGCCGGCAGGCCGCCTCTTGCCTTGACCCCCTGAGGTATAGGCCCTACCATAGCATGTGAGCCCCATCACGAGGAGGCGACCCAGGTGAACCTTCGCATCCCGGGCCCCACCCCTTGTCCCCCCGAGGTGTTGGCGGCCTCCGCCCGCCAGATGATCAACCACCGTGGCCGCGAGTTCGCCCAGCTGCTGGGGCGTGTGGCCGAGCGACTCAAGCGCTTCTATCGGACCGAGCACGACGTGCTGATCCTCACCGCCTCCGGAACGGGGGGCCTGGAGGCAGCCATCGTCAACACCCTCTCGCCCGGCGACAAGGTGCTGGCAGTCATCATCGGCGAGTTCGGCCAGCGCTTCGCCGAGATAGCCGAGGCCTACGGTGCCCAGGTGGTCCGTCTGGAATACGAGGCGGGCTATGCGGCCGACCCCGAGGACGTGCGCCGTGCCCTGGCCCAGCACCCCGATGCCAAGGCGGTCCTTGTCACCCACAACGAGACGTCCACCGGCGTCACCAACCCCCTGGCCGAGATCGCGCAGGCCGTGCGCGAGGCAGACCGCCTGCTGCTGGTGGACGCCGTCAGCTCCCTCAGCTCCATCCCGGTAGAAACGGACGCCTGGGGCCTAGACGTGGTGGTGAGCGGCTCCCAGAAGGGATGGATGGTGCCGCCGGGCCTCGCCTTCGTCTCCATGAGCCCCCGGGCCTGGGAGGCCTACCGACAGTCCCGGATGCCACGGGTCTACCTGGACCTGGGCCGCCACAAGAGGTTCCTGGACCGGGGCCAGACCCCCTGGACGCCGGCCGTCTCGGTCCTGTTCGCCCTGGACGTGGCCCTGGACATGATGGAGCGGGAGGGGATGGAGAACATCTTCGCCCGCCACGCCCGCATCGGCCAGATGACCCGGGAAGGGGTCAAGGCCCTGGGTCTCAAGCTGCTGGCCGCCGATGAGCGCTACGCCTCCAACACCGTCACGGCCGTGCGGGTCCCGGAAGGGGTGGACGACCGGATCCTGCGCCGCCTGTTGGAGGACGAATACGGCGTAGAGCTGGCCGGCGGTCAGGGGGAACTGCAGGGAAAGGTCTTCCGCATCGGCCATCTGGGCTGGGTGACGGAGGACGACATACGACAGACCCTGGACGCCCTGGCCCAGGCCCTGCCCAGGGTGGGCTACGAGCTGCCTGCCCGCGCCTGACATGGACGCCCGCGTCCTGGTGGTAGAGCCCATCGCCGAGGAGGGTGTCCAGCTCCTGCGTCAGGCCGGCGCGCAGGTGGACGTCCGCCTCGGCCTTTCGGCGCGCGAGCTGGCGGAGGCTGTCAGCGACTATAACGCCCTCATCGTCCGCAGCCAGACCAGGGTCACGGCCGAGGTGGTGCGGGCCGGCCGTTCCCTCCAGGTGATCGGTCGGGCTGGCACAGGCGTGGACAACATCGACGTGGAGGCGGCCACCGAGCGGGGCATCATCGTCGTCAACGCCCCCACCGGGAACACCGTCTCCGCCGCTGAGCACACCATCGCCCTCATGTTGGCCCTGGCCCGCAACATCCCCCAGGCCGATGCCGCCCTGCGACAGGGCCGCTGGGAGCGTAACCGCTTCCTGGGTACCGAACTGCGGGGCAAGACGCTGGGGGTCATCGGCCTGGGGCAGGTGGGATCCGAGGTGGCCCGCCGCGCCCGTGGCCTGGAGATGCGCGTCCTGGGCTACGACCCCTACGTCCCCTCGGAGCGAGCGCGCGTCCTGGGGGTAGACCTGGTCTCGCTGGATGAGCTCCTGGCCCAGTCGGACTTCATCACCGTCCACACCCCCCTCACGGAGGCCACCCGTGGCCTCATCGGTGAGGAACAACTGAGGCGTATGAAGCCCACCGCCCGGGTCATCAACACGGCCCGTGGCGGCATCGTGGACGAGGAGGCCCTCTACCGGGCCCTGCGGGAGGGCTGGATAGCCGGTGCCGCCCTGGACGTCTTCCAGGAGGAGCCCGTCACCGAGCACAAGCTGTTCGGCCTGGAGAACGTTGTGGTGACTCCTCACCTGGGGGCCTCCACCGCCGAGGCGCAGGAGAGGGTGGCCATCGATGTGGCCGAAGAGGTGCTGGCGGTCCTGCGGGGGCAGCCCGCGCGTTACGCCGTCAACGCCCCCCTGATACCGCCCGAGACCTACACCTTCCTGGCACCCTTCCTGACGGTAGCCCAGAAGACGGCCTCGGTGGCCGTCCAGCTCTGCGAGGGCCAGCTGGGGCAGGTGGAGGTGGAGTACCTGGGCGAGATCGCCAGTCACGACACCACGCCCCTGCGGGCAGCGGTGGTCAAGGGGCTGTTGGCGCCCATCAGCGAGGAACACGTCAACATCGTCAACGTGGACCTGGTGGTGAAGCGGCGCGGCCTCCACCTGACGGAGCGTCGCGGCCCGTCCCACGAGCTCTATGCCAACCTGGTCACGGTCCGCATCCGCAGCGACGGCGCCATCACCACCGTCTCGGGCACCTTGGCCCACGATGGCCCCCACATCGTCTCCATCGACGAGTTCTGGGTGGACGTGCCGCCGGTGGACGGCTACCTGCTGGTCTGCGAGAACCAGGACCGGCCAGGGATGATCGGAGCCGTCGGCACCCTGCTGGGGGGCTTCGACGTCAACATCAGCTTCATGAACGTAGGCAGGCACCAGAAGCGGGGCCGCGCCCTCATGGTGCTGACGCTGGACGAGCCCCTGACGCCGGAGCAGCTCAAGGCGGTGCGCCAGATCCCGGACATTTACTCGGCACGGCTGGCCCGCCTCTAAGGCTCCAGCGGGTACATCACCAGGCCGGCCGGCAGCTTGGGGTAGAAGTAGGTGGACTTGGGCGGCATGCGGGCGCCGGCATCGGCCACGGACATGATCTGCGCCGGCCGGGCCGGTCCCACGAAGAAGGCATAACGGAACTTTCCCTCCCTCACCTGCCTCAGGGCGTCCTCGGCATCGGTGGTGTACTGGACGACCTCCCCCTCCCGCACCCGGTCCTCACCTATACCCAGCACCGGCCCCAACACGGCATGCTGGACGACGGCCGTGTCGATGTGGGCCCACTGCCTGGGGCTACCGGCGGGCATGAAGGAGGTCACGGCCGCGACGTCCAGGACCGAGAGGAGGTATAGGTCGGGGGACTCGGCGCTGGCCAGGCCGAAGGTGGTGATGGCCCGTCCCCGCTGGCCGATGGCCCCCAGAAGGTGCCCCAGGGAGGGCACCGTCTCGATATCGAAGAGGGACACCAGGGCCTCCAGGGCCCGCTCCAGGGGCACATCGCTGCGGACCAGCCGGTGGAGGGGCAGGAGCAGCAGGCCCGGGTCCTGGGCTGCCACCAGCCCCATGAGCACGAAGTTCTCAGGCTCCTCACCGGTCCAGCACTCGGCCTGGCTCCGGCGCTCCTCCAGGTAGGCCAGCCCCGTCTCATAGCGGTGGTGGCCATCGGCGATGTAGATGCTCTCGTCGGCCAGCGCCTGGGCCAGATGCAGGGCCACACCCTCGTCTTCCAGGGCCCACAGGGCACAGCGACAGCCTTCGGGACCGGCGAAACGGGCCAGGGGCTCCCGCCCGGCAGCGTCGTCCAGGAGGGATGCCAGCGCTCCCCGCTGGTCACGGCACAGGCCGAATACGGGGCTGACCTGGGTGCGGAGGGCACGCAGCAACCGCAAGCGGTCCTCCTTGGGAGGGCGCAGGGTGTGCTCGTGGGGGCGCACAGCCCCTTCCTCCCAGGGCACCAGCCGCACTCGGGCAAAGAGGGCTCGCCGCCGGTACTCCCGCCCCTGGACCACGAAGGACTGCTCCAGGACGTAGAGGGCGGGCCGGTCGTCGCGTTGCAGAATGCCCTCGGCCCGCCAGCGGTGCAGCAGCTCGGCAGCGGTCCCGTAAGGGTCCCCTCCGTCCTGAGGTAGCTCCAGGCGCACGGCGTTGTAGGGCGAGAGGGAGGCCAGCCGCTGGCGCTGCTGGGGAGATATGACATCGAAGGGAGGACAGATGGCCAGCCCCAGGTCCAGGTGCGGGGCATAGCGCAGGGCGCGAAGGGGCCTTACCTCGGCCATGGGGAAGGACGGGCGATGAGGGCGCCCGCGGTCATGGGGAAGAGGCCCCCGCCGGGGCCTCCTCCACTTCCGCCTCCACGTAGGGATTGCCGTAGCGGTCGCGCTTGATCTCGGCCGCCACCACACGCCCCTGCACCAGCCGGTTGTCGTCCCAGTAGCTCACTGGCTGGCCCACGAGCTTCTCGACAATGGTGCGCAGGCCCTTCTCGTCGGCCGGGAAGCGGAAGACGCGCTTGGGCATGGTAGCCTCCGATGGCCCCACTACGATGATAGCACACGTCCACTCCCGCGCCAGCACCCTCCGGGAGGGCCCGGGTCAGGCTAGCCGCCGACGGACCTCTTCCACCGCCGACGGGAGAGGCACCAGGGTGGCAGCCGCGTCCCGCCTGGGCTTCAGCTCCACTGAGCCCTGCTCCAGGGTGCGGGGGCTGACGGTAAGGCGCAGGGGCATCCCCAGCAGGTCGGCGTCCTTGAACTTGACGCCCGGTGTCTCCTCCCGGTCGTCGTAGAGGGTCTCGATGCCCGCGTCCCAAAGGCGACGGTAGAGGTCCTCGGCCGCCTCGCGGACCTCGCCCCTGTCCAGAGAGAGGGCCACCAGGTGGACCTGGTAGGGCGCCAGCTCCTGCGGCCAGACGATGCCGTTGTCGTCGTGGTTGGCCTCCACCACCGCCGCCAGCAGCCGCTCGATGCCGATGCCGTAGCAGCCCATGACGGCCGGCCGCTGCCGTCCCTCCCGGTCCAGGAAGAAGGCCCCCAGCTTTTCCGAGTAGTAGGTGCCCAGCTTGAAGATCTGGCCCATCTCGATGCCCCGGCGCATCTCCAAGCGAGAGCCGCACTGAGGGCAGGGGTGGCCGCCCTGGGCCAGCGCGACGTCGGCCACTATGTCGGCCTGCCAGTCCCGCCCGTAGTTGACGTTCAGCAGGTGGAAGTCCGGGCGGTTGGCCCCGGCCACCAGGTTACGCTCCTGCGTCACCAGGTCGTCGGCCACCACCGTCGCTCCCTGCAGCCCCACCGCCGATGCCGAGCCGGGAACGAAGCCCCAGCGGGCCACCTCGTCCTCGCCCATGTAGTGCAGGTCTACGGCGCCCAGGGCACGGCGGAGCTTGGTCTCGTTCACCTCCATGTCGCCCCGGATGGCCACCAGCACGGGGCGGCCGTCGGCAGTGTAGAAGACGGCCTTGCAGGTCCGGGTGGTGGGCAGGCCCAGGAAATCGGCCAGGGCCGGGATGGTGGTGACCCCGGGAGTGTGCACCTCGGCCATGGGCCGCGGGTCCTCATCGGCGTGGGCCGGTACCTTGCGGAAGGTGGCCACCTCAGCGTTGGCAGCGTAGCCGCAGCCGGGACAGAAGAGACACGAGTCCTCCCCCACATCGGTGAGGAAGATGAACTCGTGGGTGTCGCGGCCGCCCATGGCGCCGGCGTCGGCCAGCACCGGCACCGTCGGCACCCCGCACCGGCGGAAGACGTTCTGGTAGGCCCGGAACATCTTCTGGTAGGAGACGTCCAGCCCCTCCCAGTCGGCGTCGAAGGAGTAAAGGTCCTTCATGGTGAACTCGCGCAGGCGGATGAGGCCCCCGCGGGGACGGGGCTCGTCGCGGAACTTGGTCTGGATCTGGTAGACCAGCAGGGGCAGGTCCCGATAGGAACGGACGAAGCGCTTGAACAGCTCGGTGATGACCTCCTCGTGGGTGGGACCCAGGACGAACTCCCGCCCCCGCTTGTCCTGCAGGTGGAAGAGGACGTCCTTCATGGTCTGGTCGCGGCCCGATGCCTGCCAGACCTCCAAGGGGTGGAGGGCGGGCAGGTGGACCTCCTGGCCGCCGGCTGCATCCATCTCCTGGCGGACGATGTCCTCGATCTTGCGCAGGACCTTCCAGGCCAGGGGCAGGAAGGCGTAGATGCCGGCAGCCACCTGGGCCACCAGCCCCGCCTGGACCAAAAGGCGGTGGGATACCGTCTCGGCATCGGCCGGTGGCTGGCGCAGCGTCCTGCCGAAGAGCTGCGAGAGGCGCATGGCTAAACGGTAGTCCGTAGGAGGCTAGGACTGGTGCCTGGCCTATCCCTCCGGGAGTCCGTAGGCCATCATAGCACGCCCCGCTGGCGCAGGAAGGCGATGGCCCCCTCCACTTGTTCCTCGGGCACCCGCTGGTTGATCTCGAACACCCGCAGAGCGCTGGGCGGCAGGTGGCGGGCGATGTAGTCCCAGTCGGCGCTGCCGTGGCCAGGGGCGCGGTGGTCGGCCAGGCCGTCCACGTCGTGCAGGTGGGTGCCGATGCAGCGCTCGCCCAGCTCCCGCAGCCAGCGGTGCTTGTCCGCCAGGCCCAGCCGGTCCAGGACCTCGGCGTGGCCCACGTCGTGCCAGTAGCCGACCAGGTCGGGCGGATAGTCGGCCAGCAAAAGGTGCATCTCGTCCACGCTGGGTATCTCGTGGTAGTGGTAGCGGTTCTCCAGGCCTATCTTCACGCCCAGCCGCGCTGCCTCCTCGGCCAGCTCGGCCAGGGACCTGCGGGCCTGGGCCAGGTAGGGGCCGACCGCCTCGGCACGCCGCTCGCGGGCGCGACGGCGCAGGGTCTCCACCTCCTCACCATCGCGCACGCCGGCATCGTAGAGGCGGCGCAGCTCCCGCTCCTCCTCGAACTGCCTCTCGCCGATGCCCCCCAGGTGGAAGACCACCCGGTCGGCACCCGCCTTGGCCGCCAGCTCCAGGGTGCGACGCCCCAGCTCCACTGCCAGCCGTCGCTCCTCCTCGTCCAGGGAGGCCAGATTGAGGACGTCGCTGGTCCGCCCATCGGCCACCGTCACCCTGGGGACGGGGTTATGGAGGGAGAGGACGCCCACCTCGCTGCAGGAGAGCAGCTCCTCTACCCCTTCGGGGCCCACCACGTAGCTGATCTCCACGTTGGGATACCCCAGGCGACGCGCCGTGCGGGCGAAGTCGGTCAGGGAGCGGAAGCGTCCCTGGGACCACATGGTGGACAGGGAGTAGGACGCCATCCCCTTCTCAACGTAGCACCGAAGGGCGTCAATGGCCAGGGTGGGAGAGGCGGGCC
>DATLZD010000039.1:0-8197 GCA_035574155.1 Dehalococcoidia bacterium
GGCGGGGCTGTCCTTCCTCGGCCTCGGCCCCGCCGACCAGACCACCTGGGGCAAGATGGTGAACACGGGCCGCAACCAGCTGGACAGCCACCCCTGGGAGGCCCTCTTCTCGGGCCTGGCCATCACCCTAGCGGTCCTGGCCTTCAACCTGGCGGGCGACGCCCTGCGGGACGAGCTGGACCCGCACCTACGGGGCCGGACCTAGGTCAGCCTGGACCTCCCTTGACAGGCCTCTCACCCTTGCATAACATGGGGGCACCTTCCGACAGCTAGCGGGTGAGCCGCTTTGCGGCCCGCTTCCGGTCCCGAAAGGCTACGGATGTCAGGGATACGGCGCCCGGTGCCACCGTCTGCCTGCCGGGCGTCCCGGTTCCACCGCAGGGGCTAGGCAGGGGGTAGGTCAGTATGGCCGAGAAGGTGCCCATCACCGTGACCGTCAACGGCGTCCAGCACCGGCACGAGGTGGAGCCTCGTCTGCTCTTGGTCCACTACCTACGGGACGTGCTCCGCCTCACCGGCACCCACGTGGGCTGTGATACCAGCCAGTGCGGCGCCTGCACCGTGCTTCTGGACGGGCAGGCCGTGAAGTCCTGCACCGTCTTGGCCGTGCAGGCCGACGGCTGTCAGGTGACGACCATCGAGGGACTAGGCAGCGACGGACAGCTCCACCCCCTCCAGGAGGCCTTCTGGGAGAAGCACGGCCTCCAGTGCGGGTTCTGCACGCCGGGCATGATCCTGGCCGCCTACGACCTCCTCTCGCGGCGGCCCGACCCCAGCGAGGAGGAGGTCCGACACGCCCTGGAGGGCAACTACTGTCGCTGCACCGGCTACCACAACATCGTGCAGGCGGTGCTCTACGCCGCCGAGAAGATGCGGGGCTCTCGCTAGGGGGCCGGGGAGGCGATAGGGATGGTCCAGGCCACCGGACGCCGCTATATTGGCGCCGCCATCAAGCGCAAGGAGGACCCGCGCTTCATCACCGGCCGCGGGACCTACGTGGACGACCTGGCTCCGCCGGGCACCGTCTACGCGGCCATGGTCCGCAGCCCCTATCCCCATGCCCGCATCCGCTCCATAGACACCCGGAGGGCCAGGGAAATGCCTGGGGTCCTGGCCGTTTTCACCGGGGCCGACCTGGAGGGCGTGAACCCCAACCCGGTGGGGTGGCTGGTGCCCGAGCTGAGGGCGGTGCCCTATCCCGTTATGGCCCGTGACCGCGTCCGCTACGTGGGCGAAATCGTGGCCGTGGCCATCGCCGAGGACCGCTACCTGGCGGAGGACGCCGCCCAGGCGGTGGAGGTGGACTACGAGCCCCTGCCGGCCGTTGGTGACGCCACCAAGGCGGTGCAGGCGGGGGCGCCTGCCGTTCACGACCAGGTCCCCGACAACGTGGCCTTCCGCCTCCCCTTCGGTGACCAGGCGGCGGTGGACGCCGCCTTCACCACCGCCCAGCGCGTGGTCCGGTTGGAGCTCGTCAACCAGCGGCTGGTGCCCAGCGCCATTGAGCCGCGGGCGGCCCTGGCCAGCTACGACCCCGCCACCGACCAGCTCACCCTCTGGCTCACCTCCCAGAACCCCCACCTGATCAGGCTGCTGCTTTCGGCCTTCGTGCTTGGGCTGCCGGAGCACAAGGTCCGGGTCATCTCGCCAGACGTGGGGGGCGGCTTCGGCAGCAAGATCCCCCTCTACAGCGAGGAGTGCATCGTGGCCTGGGCGGCGCGCCGCCTGGGCCGGCCCGTCAAGTGGACGGCCAAGCGGAGCGAGAGCTTCCTCTCGGACCGGCACGGCCGCGACCACCACACCGTGGCCGAGATGGCCCTGGACGGCGAGGGCCGCGTCACCGCCCTGCGGGTGCGGACGGTGGCCAACCTAGGCGCCTACCTCTCCACCTTGGGTCCGGCCATCCCCACCTGGGCCTACATCCCCCTCCTCTCGGGCCAGTACGTGATACCGCACATATATGCCGAGGTGGTGGGGGCCTACACCAACACGCCCCCCACCGACGCCTACCGCGGCGCCGGCCGCCCCGAGGCCTGCTACCTTATCGAGCGGCTGATGGACGTGGCCGCCCGCGAGCTGGGCCTGGACCCGGCCGAGTTCCGCCGCCGGAACTTCGTGCCCCCTGACCGCTTCCCCTACCAGACGTCGGTGGCGGTGGTATACGACTCGGGCAACTACCCCGGTGCCCTAGACAAGGCCCTGGCCCTGGCCGACTACCAGGGGATGCGCCGCCAGCAGGAGGAGGCGCGCCGTGAGGGCCGATACGTGGGCATCGGCATCTCCTGCTACATCGAGGCCTGCGGCTTCGCTCCCTCCAAGCTGGTAGGGCAGCTGGGCGCCCAGGCAGGCCTGTGGGAGAGCGCGCTGGTGAGGGCGCACCCCACCGGCCGCGTGACGGTCCTGACGGGCGCCCACAGCCATGGCCAGGGCCACGAGACCACCTTCGCCCAGATCGTGGCCGAGGAGCTGGGCATCTCCCTGGACGACGTGGAGATCGTCCACGGCGACAGCGGGGCCATACCCATGGGCATGGGCACCTACGGCAGCCGCAGCCTGGCCGTGGGTGGTAGCGCCATCGTGCGGGCCTTGGAACGGGTGAAGGACAAGGCGCGCCGCATCGCCGCCCACCTGCTGGAGGCGGCCCCCGAGGACGTGGAGCTACGGGAGGGCAGGTTCTACGTCCGCGGCGTGCCCGACCGCGGCGTGGACTGGGCGGCCGTGGCCCTGCAGGCCTACCTGGCCCACAACCTGCCTGAAGGGATGGAGCCAGGGCTAGAGGCCTCGGCCTTCTACGACCCCGAGAACTTCACCTTCCCCTTCGGGACACACATCTCCATGGTAGAGGTGGACCCCGAGACGGGGCTGGTGAAGGTGTTGCGCTACGTGGCGGTGGACGATGCCGGCAACATCATCAACCCCCTGGTGTTCGAGGGGCAGGTGCATGGTGGCATCGCCCAGGGCGTCGGACAGGCGCTGCTGGAGTGGGGGCGCTTCGACGAGGACGGGACGCCTCTGGCTGCGTCCTTCATGGAGTATGCCCTGCCCAGGGCTAGCCACCTCCCCTCCTTCAAGACCGACGTGCAGGTGACCCCCTGCCCCCACAACCCCCTGGGGGCCAAGGGCATCGGCGAGGCGGGCACCATCGCCGCTACCCCCTGTATCGTCAACGCCGTGGTGGACGCCCTCTCGCCCCTGGGCATCCGCCACCTCGACACCCCCCTGACGCCGCCCAGGGTCTGGGAGGCCATCCGTCAGGCCCGAGCGCGACAGGCATAGGAGGGACGGCCATGTACCCGCCCAGCTTTCGCTACTACCGTGCCAGCTCCGTGGCCGAGGCCATCGCCCTGCTGCAGCGCGAGCCGGAGGCGCGGCTGCTGGCCGGTGGCCACTCGCTGCTGCCGGCCATGAAGCTGCGGCTGGCAGCACCGCCCGCCCTCATCGACATCGGCCGCATACCCGAGCTGCGGGGGATCCGTCGCCGGGACGATGGCTGGGCCATCGGCGCCATGACGACCCATAGGGAGATCGAGTTCTCGGACCTCCCCCTCCTGGCGGAGGTGGCCGCCCACGTGGCCGACCCTCCCGTGCGCAACCGCGGCACCATCGGCGGCAGCCTGGCCCACGCCGACCCGGGGGCCGATTACCCGGCGGCCGTGCTGGCCCTGGGGGCTACCATCAAGGCGGTGGGGCCTGGCGGCGAGCGGAGCATCCCGGCCGATGACTTCTTTCAGGGCCTCTTCACCACCTCCTTGCAGCAGGGGGAGGTGCTGACGGAGGTCCATCTCCCGGCCCTGGGCCACGGCTGGGGATGGGCCTACGAGAAGTTCCCTCACCCCGCCTCGGGCTATGCCGTGGTGGGGGTGGCCGCCGTGGTCCAGGCGGAGGGCGGGGCGGCCCGCCAAGTCCGGGTGGGCATCACCGGCGCCGCCCAGAGCGCCTTCCGCGCTCGGCAGGTGGAGGAGCGGCTTACGGGCCGGCCCATGGACGAGGGGGCCGTGCGCTCGGCCATAGAAGGGGCCTTCGAGCCAGACCAGCTCCTCTCGGACCCCTTCGCCTCGGCCGATTACCGGGCCGCCCTCTGCCAGGCCCTGTGCCGCCGCGCCCTCCTCCGGGCCTGGCAACGGGCCACCACCTAGCGGGTGCCGCTGTCCTGGGTCGCCCGGAGGCCCTGTGCCATAATGGGCATGTATGGAGGGTGAGCTCCTGCGCCCGGGCGACCGCTTCGCCTCCCCGGACGAGGTGGCTGCCGCTCTGGAGGCGGTGGGCTACATCGCCGACCGGCCGCTGGCGGTGGCCGTCTATCTCGCCCTCAAGCTGGAGCGGCCCCTCTTCCTGGAGGGCCAGCCGGGGGTGGGCAAGACGGCGGTGGCCATGGCCCTCGCCCAGGCCCTGGACACGCGCCTCATACGGCTCCAGTGCTACGAGGGCCTCGACCTCCAGAGCGCCGTCTACGAGTGGGACTACGCCCGCCAGCTGCTGGAGGTGAGGCTCCTGGAGGCAGCCGGCGAGCGGGACCGGGACCGCATCCGCCGCCACATCTTCAGCCCCGAGTTCCTGCTGCGACGCCCGCTCCTCCAGGCCCTGGAGGCGTCGGACGGCCAGGCGCCGGTCCTGCTCGTCGACGAGCTGGACCGGGCCGACGAGGAGTTCGAGGCCTTCCTCCTGGAGCTGCTGGGCGACTGGCAGGTGACGGTGCCCGAGCTGGGAACCATCCGCGCCCAGGTGCC
Organism: Dehalococcoidia bacterium; assembly: GCA_035574155.1. GTDB lineage: Bacteria > Chloroflexota > Dehalococcoidia > SM23-28-2 > HRBIN24 > HRBIN24. Next base: position 4,728 of record DATLZD010000039.1, read on the forward strand.
GCCGGTGGTGGTGGTCACCTCCAACCGGACCCGCGAGGTCCACGACGCCCTCAAGCGCCGTTGCCTCTATTGCTGGATAGACTATCCGCCCTTCGAGAAGGAGTACGCCATCGTGCTGGCCAAGGTGCCCGGGGCCCCCGAGCGGCTGGCCCGGCAGGTGGTAGCCTTCGCCCAGGCCGTCCGGGAGCTGGACCTCTACAAGGCTCCCGGGGTGGCCGAGACGTTGGACTGGGCGGCGGCGCTGCTGGCCTTGGACAGCGGCGGCCTCACCCCGGACCTGGTGGACGAGACCCTGGGGACCCTGCTCAAGTATCATGACGACCTGCTGCGGGTGAAGGAGGAACTGAAGCGAGGCCTGCTGGAGCGGGCCCTGGCCCGCCCAGAGGCCCTGGCCTGAGATGCCCGGCGACCTCCTCGCTCACCTGGTCCGCTTCGCCCGCGCCCTGCGCCAGGAGGGTGTCCCCGTCACCCCCGACCAGGTGACGGCCCTCGCCCGCGCCCTGGAGGTCCTGCCCAGCCTGGACCAGGAGACCTTCCGCCTGGCCGCGCGGGCCACCCTGCTCTGCCGCCAGGAAGACATGGAGACCTTCGAGCGCCTGTTCCGGCAGGTCTTCGGACAGGGCCAGCAGCGACCCGCTACCGAAGCCGGAGCCGGCGCCTGGAGTCCGCGCCCGCGCCGCCCCCTGGCCGCCCAGGCCCCCCTGGTGCCCCGCGGGCCGGATGAGGAGGAGGGGTCTCCCCTGGCCGGCCGCACCTTCAGTTACAGCCCTGAGGAGGTGCTCCGTCGGCGCCGATTCGACGAGTGCACGCCGGAGGAGCTGGCGCTGTTGGCAAGCCTCGTGCGGGGCCTCCGCTGGTCACTGCCACCCCGCCGTAGTCGGCGCCTGCGGCCTGCCAGGCGGACGGGCCGCCCCGACCTGCGCCGGACGCTACGTCGCAGCCTCCGTTACGGCGGCGAGCAACTGCTGTTGGCCTGGCGGGAGCCATCGCGGCGGCCGCGGCGGCTGGTGGTGCTGGCCGACATCTCCGGCTCCATGGAGCGCTACACCCGCATGCTCCTCCTGTTCCTGCACGCCCTGGGCCGCAGCGGCCAGGCCATGGAGGTGTTCCTGTTCGGGAGCCGACTGACCCGCGTCACGGCCCTGATGAGGCGCCGCGACCCCGATGCGGCCCTGGCCGAGATGGGGCGCACGGTGCCCGACTGGTCAGGCGGGACACGCATTGGCCAATGCCTCCACTCCTTCAACCGCTACTGGGGCAAGCGGGTCCTGGGTCGAGGCGCGGTGGTGGTCATCATCAGCGACGGCTGGGACCAGGGAGAGCCTGAACTGCTGGCAGCGGAGATGGAGCGGTTACAGAAGCGCTGCCACCGTTTGCTTTGGCTCAACCCCCTGCTGGGGCTGCCCGGTTACCAGCCCCTGACGCGGGGAATGCAGGCAGCCCTGCCCTATGTGGACGAATTCCTTCCCGCCGGTAACCTTGCCAGCCTGGAGTCGCTGGCGCGGCACCTGAGGGAGCTGCCTGCCACCAGGGCGCCGAGGCGGGCAGGTGCGCCTCCGCCACGCCCCTAGGCCCGCTGCGGCTGGTGGATGCGGCCCTGGCGCTCCCGCAGCGGCCCCCCCGCAAAGCCCCGCTGCACCGCCAGGATCTCCGCCAGGATGCTGACGGCCACCTCCTCGGGGGCCTCGGCACCTATGTCCAGTCCCACCGGGCTGTGCACCCGCTCCAGGTCCTGAGATCCCACCTGCCTGCCAGCCCTGACGACGCCGTCCAACAGCTTCTCGAAGCGGCTCCTGGGCCCCAGCACGCCGATGTAGGGGGCCGGTGAGTCCAGCACGTAGGCCAGACAGGCCTGGTCCCGCTGCAGGTGGTGGTTCATGATAACCACATAGGAGTGGCGCGTGAGGCGCACCCTCTCGGGAAAGTCCTGGGGATGGGCCAACACGATGCGGGCGCCGGGAAAGCGCTCAGGGGTGGCATACGCGGGGCGCGCGTCCACCACCGTGGCCCGCAGCCCTAGGGCCTGCGCCTGGGCCACCAGCGGGATGGCATCGTGCCCGGCACCGAACACCACCAGCTCCGGCGGTGGCACGCTCACGTCGAAGAAGACCTGGGCGCCGTCCAGTGCCTGCAGCCGCGGCCGCGGCGAAGGCCCGTTCAGCAGCGCTGCCGCCACCTCCCGGACCGCCACCGCCAGCTCCGGAGGCGCAAGGTCACCCTCGGGCGGGCCGTCCTCCCGCAGCAGCAGGCGCCCGGCAGCGCCCTCTATGGCCGTCGCCAGCACGGCGCTCACGCCCTCCGCCTGGAGCTCCAGCCAGCGGGCCTGCAGGGACCCCTCCTCCAGGGGCTCGATGTATACCTCCACGGCACCGCCGCAGCCCAGCCCCAACCCCCACATGACGTCCTCGTCCAAATCGTAGCGCACGAGGCGCGGGGAGCCGTCGGCCAACACGCCCCTGGCCACCTCCGCCACCTCCGGTTCCAGGCAGCCGCCCGATATCATGCAGGTGGTGGAGCCGTCCTCGTGGGCCAGCATCTTGGCCCCCTCGCGGCGGTAGGCGGAGCCGAAGACCCTGACGACGGTGGCCAGGGCCACCCTGCGCCCCCGGGCCCAGGCCTCTCGGGCCGCCTCCAGGACCTGCCGCGTCTCGTGGGCCAGCATCCCGTTACCCCCTCAGCTCGGCTGCACGTCCAATTATAGCCCAACGCTCCCCGCGAGGGCCTCGCCCGGTAGGCGTGTCCGCGGGACTGTCAGCTCCCCAGAGCGGCCTGGAGGGCGGCCTCCACCTCGTCCAAGGAGACGATACCCTCGAACTTGGCGGCGATGCGGCCCTGGCGGTCGATAACGAACACCCAGGGCTCCGTCTCCAGGTTCCAGGACTCCTGCGGCGGCGGGAGCTGCTCAGGAGGCACGGGCGGGCACCTGCCCACCCCCTGGCCCTGGCGGGCCATCTCGCGGTTGAACACCGGCACCGGGCAGAGGCCCGTGCCTTCGCGGGCCTCCCGCAGCCGGTAGGGCTCTATGTGGATGAAGTTGGCCTGACCACGATAGCGCTGGTAGAGGGGCCGCACCACCGAGTCCAGCACCGGGCCGCAGATCTGGCTCTGGCAGAAGGCAGGGGTGGTGAAGGCCACGACGGTGGGCCGGCCCGAGCGCAGCGCCTCGGCCACCGTCATCGTGTAGAGGTCGGGCAGCGGGTCCAGGTCGCTGGTGAGCTGCCCGATATCGGACACCTGGGCAAGGGTCGGCTGCCGGCTGGGAGGGGCCGGGTCCCCCACCATAGGCTCCGGCGTCCGCTCCAGCACGTTGAAGACGTAGGGCAGGGGGCCGAACCGCTTGCCATTGGCCAGCGTACCGGAGATGGCCAGGCCATAGTTGCCCGGGGCCGAGAAGGTGAAGTGGGCCACATAGACCCCGCTCTCCCCGAGATGCACATGCTCGTGGCGGTCCTCGTCCACGAAGCCCCGCC
>DATLZD010000040.1:0-52297 GCA_035574155.1 Dehalococcoidia bacterium
TCCATGGCCCAGAAGCGGGCCTATCTGGAGGCCACCGCCTACAACCTACGGCTGCTGCTGCGCCTCTTGTTGCCCCCGCTCCTGCCCCGGCCCCCCATCCCTGCCACCCTCAGCTAGCACCGCTATTTGCAAGACAAGCCCAGGCCGTCTGAAGGCCCCCGGCCCGTTGACCCCGCGACGCCGGGCCGCTAGCATGGAAAGCGACCGACCAGTCGGTTCTGCCAGAGGGCATGGCCCAGGAACGCGCCCGGGAGCGCCAGCGCCGCATACTGGAGGCGGCCCTACAGGTCTATGCCCGTCGTGGCTACGGCGCCGCCACCATGGACGAGGTGGCCCGCGCCTCCCGGACCTCCAAGGGCGGCCTCTACTTCCACTTCCCCAGTAAGGAGGACCTGTTCCTTGCCCTGCTGCGCTACGCCGGCCAGCGCCTGCTGGAGAAGGCCCAGGAGGCCATGGCCGCCGCCCCGGACCCTGTGTCCAGGGCCGATGCGGCCCTGAGCACCGTCCTACGGACCTTCTCCCGCCACAGGGCCTTGGCCCGCATCCTGCTGCTGGAGGGCTACGGGGCGGGGCGCCGCTTCCAGGCCGAGGTCACCGCCCTGCGTGGGCGCTGCGCGGCCCTGGTGCGCGGCTGCCTGGAGGAGGCCATGGCCCAGGGCCTCATCGGCCCTTTGGACGCCGAGCTGACGGCCCGTGCCTGGTTCGGGGCGGTGGCCGAGGTCATCGTCCACTGGCTGCAGACGGGACAGCCCCGTCGCCTGGAGGACGCCTACCCCCACCTGAGGGCCCTCTTCCTGCGCAGCGTCGGCCTCCCGCCCGGCGGGGTCGACCACCACCCCACCCCTTGAGGGCTGCCTTGCTGGCCACCGTCGGTGCCCGCGCCCGCCTGTCAGCGCCGCGGCTGCGGCGCCTCCCGGACCTGGACCTGCTGCCCCTGCTGCCGCCGGACGTCGGCCCGGCCTTCTATTGGGAGCGTCCCTCGCGGGGGATCGCCCTCTTGGCCCTGGGGTCGGTGGCGGAGGTGCGCCCACGGGGAGCCCGGCGGCTGGCCTCGGTGGTCCGCTGGTGGCGGCGCGTCCTCCCTGCCGGCTTGCCCCCCCACCTGCCCGTGGCCGTGGGCGGCTTCGCCTTTCAGCCCCGGCGCGCTCGCGACGACCTCTGGCGGCCCTTCGGCGATGCCCTCTGGTGGGTGCCCCGCCTGCTGCTGGCGCGGCTCCCCCAAGGGTCCTGGGCCGCCCTTTTCGCCGCCGATGAGGGAGGGCTGGAGGGGCTGGCGGAGGCCCCGGCCGATGGCTCCAGCCCGCCCCGTCCGTCGCCGCCGGCGTGGGACGACGACTTCCGCCCGGCGGTGGCGGCGGCGTTGGCCCGCCTCCAGCACGGCGAGGCGGAGAAGGTGGTGTTGGCCCGGCGGCTGCGCCTGGGCTGGCAGCGCCCCTGCGACCCCCGCACCGTCCTGGACAGGCTGCGGGCCGCCTATCCCGAGTGCACCGTCTTCGCCCTGGGCAGGGGAGGACGCTGGTTCCTGGGCGCCACGCCCGAGACGCTGCTGGAGATGTGCGATGGCCGCGTGCGGACCGACTGCCTGGCCGGCTCGGCGCCCCGCGGCCGGACCCCTTCCGAGGACGAGGCCCTGGCCGCCCGCCTCCTGTCGGACCCCAAGGAGCGGCAAGAGCACGCCCTGGTGGTGGCGGCGGTGCGGGAAGCCCTGGCCCCCATCTGCCGTCGCTTGGACCTGCCCCCGCAGCCGCGGGTGCGGCGGCTGGCCAACATCCAGCACCTCCATACCCCCGTGGCGGGGGAGTTGGCGCGGCCCCTACACCTGCTGCAGGTGGCGGAGAGGCTCCACCCCACGCCGGCGGTGGCCGGCTATCCCAGGGGGGAGGCCCTGGCCATCATCCAGCGTCTGGAGGGGTTCGACCGGGGATGGTATGCCGGCGCAGTGGGCTGGCTGGACCCGCGGGGCGGTGGCGAGCTGGCGCTGGCCATCCGCTCCGCCCTGGTGGGCCGCGATGGGGCCGTCCTCTACGCCGGCTGCGGCATTACGGCCGCCTCGGACCCCTGGCGGGAGGAGGAGGAGTCACGCCTGAAGCTGCGGGCCATGCTGGGGGCGTTGGGGGTGGCATGACGGCCGAGGCCTTGACAGTCTTCGTGGGCGCCTTTGTGGACGCCCTGGCCCGGGCAGGTGTCAGGCACGCCTGCATCTGCCCCGGTTCCCGCTCGTCGCCCCTGGCCCTGACGATGGCCCGTCAGGGTGCCCTCCGCCTCTGGACCCACCTGGACGAGCGATGCGCTGGCTTCTTCGCCGTGGGCATGGCCAAGGCCTTGCGGGAGCCGGTGGCGGTGGTGGTCACCTCGGGCACGGCGGCCGCCAACCTGCTCCCAGCGGTGGTGGAGGCCTATTACTCCCGCACCCCCCTGCTGGTGCTGACGGCCGACCGGCCACCCGAGGCGCGGGAGGCGGGCGCCCTCCAGACCATAGTCCAGCCAGGGCTTTACGGCCGTCACGTCCGCTGGCAGGCCGACGTCCCCCTGCCCGAGGCGACGGCCGAGGCCGTCCGCTACGCCCGCGCGCTGGCGTCACGGGCGGCTGCTGCGGCCCGTGGCCGCCCAGCGGGGCCTGTCCACCTGAACTTCCCCTTCCGTGAGCCCCTGCTGCCGGCGCGGGGGGAGGCGGCGGCCGTCGGCGATGGCCCTGCCTTCGTCCCTCTCCGTTCGGCCGCACGTCGCCCCACGCCCGATGAGCTGCTGCCCCTGGCCAGGGAGCTGGCGGGCGTGCAGCGGGGCCTCATCGTCTGCGGCCCCCAGTCGGACCCCGATTTCCCGCCGGCCGCGGCGGCCCTGGCCCAGGTGCTGGGGTGGCCCTTGCTGGCCGACCCCCTTTCGCAGGCCCGCTGGGGGCCGCACCGCTCCCCTCTAGCCGTGGACCGCTACCTGACCCTGCTCCAGGACGAGGCGGTCGCCGAGGCCCTGGCCCCCGAAGCGGTGCTGCGCCTGGGACCGTTGCCCACCCCTCGACCCGTCCACGCCTACCTGCAGCGGCACCGGGGGTGCCGGCAGCTGGTGGTGGACGAGGAGGGATGGCCCGACCCCCTCTTGACCGCCAGTGAGGCCTTCCACGCCGATCCCACGGCCTTCTGCCTGGCCCTGGCCGAGGCCGTCCGCTCCCTGTCCCGAGCGGCGGAGGAAAGCAACTGGGCGAGGGCCTGGCGGGAGCTGGACGCCCTGGTAGGTGGCGTCCTGGACGAGCTCCTGGACGGGGAACCGTGCCCCAGTGAGCCGCGCGCCCTACGCGACCTCGTCCGCCTGTTGCCCGAGGGGGCCGCCCTGTTCGTGGGCAACAGCATGCCCGTCCGCGACCTGGACGCCTTCTGTCGGGGAGATGGCCGTCGACTGCTGCTGTTGGGCAACCGTGGGGCCAGTGGCATCGACGGCGTCGTGTCGTCAGCCCTGGGCGCGTGTGCTGTCTGGGACGGCCCCCTGGCCCTGGCTGTGGGCGACACGTCCTTCTACCATGACCTGAACGGCCTCCTGGCGGTGCGACGCCACGGCCTTTCGCCCCTGGTCCTGTTGCTGCACAACGACGGGGGCGCCATCTTCCACTTCCTGCCCCAGGAGGGGGAGCCGGAGCTGGAGGAGCTCTTCGCCATGCCCCATGGCCTCGATTTCCGCCCCGCGGCCGAGATGTTCGGCCTCTCCTTCCACCAGCCGCCCGACTGGGAGGCCTTCCGGCTTGTGGTGCGGGAGGCCCTCTGCCAGCGGCAGCCCACCATCGTCCAGGTGCGCAGCGACCGTGCCTGGAACGCTGAGCTCCACCGTCGCCTCTGGCGGGAGGCCTCGGCCCGGGCGCGTCGCTATCTCGGGGGGACGGCATGGGCGTGAGGGTGCCGGTGGGCGACGTGGCCCTCCATGTAGAGGAGAGGGGCGAGGGGCCTGCCGTCCTGCTGCTGCACGGCTTCACCGGCAGCGTGGAGACCTGGCACCCCTTCCTGGCCCGGTGGCGGGGGTTCCGCATGGTGGCGGTGGACCTGCTGGGCCACGGCCGCTCCGATGCCCCTGCCGATCCCGCCCGCTACGCCTTCCCCCGCTGCGTGGCCGACCTGCTGGCCCTCCTGGACGCCCTGGGCATCCACCGCCTGGCGGTGGTGGGCTACTCCCTGGGCGGCCGCCTGGCCCTGCACCTGGCCCTTGCCCTGGGGGAGCGGCTCTGGGCGCTGGTGCTGGAGAGCGCCACCCCGGGCATCGTCGATGCGCGGCAGCGGGCCGCCCGCGTCCGTCGCGACGACTCGCTGGCCGAGTCCCTGCTCCGGGAGGGGCTGGAGGCGTTCGTGGGGCGTTGGGAGTCCCAGCCCCTCTTCGCCAGCCAGGGCCGTCTACCGGCCGCGGTGCGGGAGCGCCTGAGGCGGCAGCGCCTCTCTCACCGCCCCGAAGGCCTGGCCGCTGCCCTGCGAGGCATGAGCGTGGGCCGTCAGGAGCCCCTGTGGAAGCGACTGTCGGAGGTGGAGGCCCCCACCCTGGTCGTGGTGGGTGCCCTGGACGAGCGCTACTGCGACATCGGGCGGCGTATGGCGGCCGCCCTGCCCCGCGGCGAGCTGGAAGTGGTCCCGGGGGCGGGGCACGCCGTCCACCTGGAGCGGCCGCGCCGCTTCGCCGCTGCAGTCCAAAGCTTTCTCGAGAGGAACCGTCCCCAGCAGGAGGTGGGAGCATGGCCATAGCCTGGCGTCGGGTGCGCGACTACCAGGACATCATCTACGAGCATGGGGAGGAGGACGCCCGTGGCATCGCCAGGGTGACCATCAACCGGCCGGAGGTGCTCAATGCCTTCCGTCCCCTGACCATCGACGAGATGCGGGACGCCTTCACCGACGCCTGGTATGACACGGGCATCGGCGTGGTGCTGCTGACGGGGGCGGGGGGCAACTTCTGCAGCGGTGGCGACGTGCGGGTGCGGGCCGGCGGCGGCTACCTGGACGCCGACGGCCGTCCCCGGCTGCAGGTGACCCACCTCCACCGCCTCATCCGCGAGATACCCAAGCCCGTCATCGCCGTGGTGGACGGCTATGCCATCGGTGGCGGCCACGTGCTGCACGTGCTGTGTGACCTGACCATCGCCTCCACCCGTGCCGTCTTTGGCCAGATCGGCCCCAAGCACGGCAGCTTCGATGCCGGCTTCGGGGCCATTTACCTGGCCCGCATCGTGGGCGAGAAGAAGGCGCGGGAGATATGGTACCTGTGCCGCCGCTATTCGGCCCAGGACGCCCTGGAGATGGGGCTGGTGAATGCGGTGGTGCCCCCCGAGCGGCTGGAGGAGGAGGCGGTGGCCTGGGGCCGGGAGCTGCTGGAGAGGGGCCCGACGGCCCTGCGCTTCCTCAAGCACGCCTTCAACGCCGACACCGACCACGTCTACGGCATCCAGAACCTGGCCCACGGCGCCACCGCCCTCTACTACGGCACCGAGGAGTCGGAGGAGGGGACGCGGGCCTTCCTGGAGAAGCGGCCGCCCGATTTCTCTCGCTTCCGTGCCCACCCCTGGTGAGGTGCCATGACGGGGGCGCCGTCGCAGACGAGGCCCTTGCCCCGTGGGTGGCGGGCCTGGGTCTTGGCCTCACGCCCTGCCACCCTAACCGCCTCCCTGACGCCGGTGCTAGTGGGGGCAGGGGCCGCCTGGGACTGGGGCCTACGGCCCGGCGTCCTGGCGGCCACCCTGGCGGCAGCCCTTCTGGTCCAGGTGGGCACCAACCTGGCCAACGACGTGGCCGACTACGAGCGGGGTGCCGACGCCGCCGACCGCCTAGGGCCGCCACGGGCGGTGGCCCTGGGGCTCATATCGCCGACGGCCATGCGCTGCGGTGCCCTGGCCGCCTTCGCCCTGGCCGCCCTGGTGGGCCTCTATCTCGCCTGGGAAGGGGGGTGGCCGGTGCTGCTGATGGGTTCCCTGGCGCTGCTGGCGGGCACCGCTTACACCGGCGGCCCCTGGCCCTACGGTTACCGTGCCCTGGGCGACGCGGTCTGCTTCCTGACCTTCGGAGTGATGGCGGTGGTAGGGACCTACTACCTGCAGGCGGGGCGCTTGGACGTCGTCCCCTTCCTCGCCTCGTTGCCGGTAGCCTGCACCGTCACCGCCATCCTGGTCGTCAACAACCTGCGCGACTTGGCCTCGGACCGTCGCGCCGGGAAGGTGACCATGGCCGTCCTGCTGGGCGACGTCTGGACCCGCCGCTACTATGCCGGCCTGCTGCTGGCAGCCTACGCCCTCTGCGGCGCCACGGCGGCAGCCGGCGGCCCCTGGTCCCTCTTGCCCTGGCTGTCCCTGCCCCTGGCTGTGCGTCTGGCGTTGATGGTGCTGGGGGGCGCGACGGGCCAGGCCCTGAACCGGGTCCTCGTCGCCACGGCCAGGCTGCACCTGCTGCTGGGGTGCCTGCTGGCCCTTGGTCTGGCCCTATGAAGGTCTTGCGCGTCTCCTGGTGCCGTTACCGTATCCCCCTGCGGTCGCCCCTGCGCACCGCCCGCGGCGAGACACGGCTGCGCGAAGGGCTGATCCTGCGCCTGGAGGCCGAGGGGGGCCTGCGGGGCACGGGCGAGGCAGCGCCCGACCCGCAGCGGGGGACGGAGGTGGGGGCCCTGGCCTCCGTCCTGGCGGATGTCGCCCCCCGTCTGATGGGCCTGGACCTGGAAGGGGCCCTCGATACTGCTGCCGGCCTGCCTCCTCCCCTCGCCTTCGCCCTGGAGACGGCAGCCCTGGACGTCGTGGCCCAGTCCTGTGGCCTGCCCCTGGCGCGCCTTCTCTCGCCCACGTCACGGCCACACATGGCTGTCAACGCCCTGGTCACCGGCACCGCACCGCAGGAGTGCGCCCGCCAGGCACGGGAGGCGGTCTCCCTAGGCTACCGCTGTCTGAAGGTCAAAGTGGGGGCGTTGCCCTGGCGACTGGACCTTCAGCGCCTCGCGGCGGTGCGGGAGGCGGCAGGCCCCGATGTGGCCCTTCGGGTCGACGCCAACGGGGCCTGGCAGGGCGTTGCCGAGGCTGCCAGGTCCATCGCCGCGCTGGCCCCTTTGGGCCTCCAATACGTCGAGCAGCCCCTGCCCCCGGGCAGGTGGGCCGAAATGGCCCGCCTGCGTCGGGAGGCAGGGGTCCCCATCGCCGCCGACGAGGACGTGACCGGCCTGGACGTGGCCCGTGCCCTACTGGAGCTGGGCGCGGCCGATGTGCTGGTCCTGAAGCCGTCGGCCGTGGGGGGCCTAGGTGCCGCGCTGGCCTGCGCCGCCCTCTGTCAGCGCGTGGGGGCGGCAGCGGTGGTCACCACCGCCCTGGAGACGGCCATCGGCACGGCCGCCTGCCTGCACCTGGCCGCCGCCCTGCCGGGGCCTCCCCTGGCGGCGGGGCTGGCCACCGTCGCTCTCCTGAGCGATGACCTGGCCGGAGGTGCCCTGGTGCCGAGGGACGGCCGCCTGGCCCTCCCCTCGGCGCCGGGGCTGGGCCTGGTGCCCGATGGCGAAGCGCTGGTCCGCTGCGCCTCGCCGTGGGAAGGTGTGGGCTAGGCTCAGCCGGCCGGGCAGCCAGCGAAGATGTCGGTCCGGGCGGCGGCCTCCTTCATGGCTGCGGCGTCCTCGGGCAGGATGTAGCCCGCGGCCACCCCGGCGTCCACCGCCCGCTGGTAGGCCCGCACGAAGGCCTCGTGGCTTCCGTAGAGGCCGGCCAGCTCCTGACAGTTGAAGGGGCGGAAGTAGCCGGCCAGGACGGCCAGGAGGCCCGTGCCCTCGCCCACGCCCCGGTGCTCGCCGATGGGGGCCTCCAGCTCGGGCAGACGGATGCCGCCCAGGGCGTTGCCGCGGGCATCGCGGCGGATGCGCGGCGGGCTGCCCGGCTCCATCTCTATACGGGGCAGGACAGGGGGCGGCGTCCCCCGCACCAGCCAGTTGTGCATGTGCCGCACCGCCGCGTGGTAGACGGGGGTGACCGAGAGCCAGTTGGGGGAGCTGACGCCGGGCAGCTGCGTCCCCCTGGGCAGGGCGGCGTGGGACGCCCCCGCCACCTCCCAGAAGCGGAAGGTGGGGCTATCGGGCTGGTGGACGGCGTAGTAGCTGACCGCCTCCGTTTCCGAGTTGACCACCAGCACCGGCTCCGGCTGGTCCTGACGGATCATGGTGGGAGCCCGTATGCGCGGGTCCACCCCCGAGACGTCGGCCACCGACTGCTCGTCCAGGCGGATGCCCCAGCCGAAGTCCAGGTAGGGGATGAAGCCCTGGAAGACCTTCACCAGGGGGTGCACGGCGTTGATGTAGGTCCGGAGGCGGGCAGCCGATTGGGAGAGACCGGTGGCCACCAGCCGTCGCACCGTGAGGCCGCCCATGGGGTCAGGGGTGGAGCGGGGGCGCGTGGGCCCCACCGCCCTGGCTGCCTGGGTGAAGATGTCGTAGGAGAAGGGGTCGCCCGGGTGCTGCAGGCTGCCGTAGCGCTCGGGGTCCCACGCCTTCAGGTGCTGGTCAGTGCCCAGGCCCAGGGGGCTACGGGCCTCGGGGCTGGCGAAGCCCTCGATGCCCACCCGTTGGGCCGAGACGCCCACCCAGGCGTAGCCCCGCAATATCTCCCCCTCGCCCACGGTCCCGATCTCGAAGCCGGCGGTGATGTTCTGCCAGTTGACCAGCACCGTCCCGTTGAAGCGGGAGTCGTCCAGCGGTCGCACCACCAGGATGCGGGTGCGGTAGGGGGCTGTGTCGGCGGGTTCGGCCATCCACAGGCCGTCGGTGCCCAGGGCCGTGCCGGCTACCGGCCGGTAGGACGTGGCCTCGCCCTCCAGGAAGAACTCCTGGGCCACATAGCCCCTAGCCGCCAGGTCAACGGCTGGGTAGTTGAAGGGCATGCCCCGGCGGCCGCCCTCGATGGGCCCCAACACCCGGGGGAAGGGCCCTGTGGGCGTGGGGGTCTCGACGGCGACGGCCGTCGGCCGGGGCGGGGAGCCGCCGCAGGCGGCGACCAGGGCCGCCGTCCCGGCGCCCAGGGCCGCCAGGCGCAGGAACTGGCGGCGGCCCAGCCGTCGCTGCCAGAGGCGGTGATACCTGTCCTGGGACATCGGCCTCCTTCTAGGGAGATGATAGGAGCCGCCCCAGGCGTGTCAACCCTGACATCGACGATGCCGATGGGCGCCGCGCACCGCGTCGGGGCGGCGGGGCCCCTACCGGCCGTAACGCTGACGGTGGTAGCCATGTCACGTTGGTGGTAAAATGTAGGCGCCGGTGGGGGTCGGGGCTCGCTGTCGCAAAGTCCGCTGTCGGTCTTCCCTTTTCGGCCGGTGGGCCTGTCCCCTGCGGTGGTGCCCAAGGGGCGCATGAGCGACCATAGCGGCTTTCAGGAGAAGTGCGGCGTCTTCGGGGTCTATGCCCCCGGTGAAGACGTAGCCAGGCTCACCTTCTACGGCATCTACGCCCTGCAGCACCGAGGCCAGGAGTCGGCCGGCATCGCCACCGCCGACGGCCGCACCATTCACCTGCGCTTGGGCATGGGGCTGGTGTCCCAGGTCTTCGACGAGGAGGACCTGCGACACCTGCCTGGCCACATCGCCATCGGCCACACCCGCTACTCCACCACCGGCTCCTCCTGCCTGCCCAACGCCCAGCCCATCCTGGTGGAGGGGGCCCATGGGCCCCTGGCGGTGGCCCACAACGGCAACCTGGTCAACGCTGAGGTCCTGCGCTACACCCTGGAGGAGATGGGCTTTCAGTTCCGCACCAGCACCGACACGGAGGTCATAGCCCACCTGCTGGCCTCGGCCCCCGGCGGCGACTGGCGGGAGCGGGTGGCGGCCGTCATGCGGGTGCTGAAGGGCGCCTATTCGCTGGTGGCCCTGACGCCCCAGGCCCTGTTGGCCATGCGGGACCCCTGGGGTATCCGTCCCCTGTGCCTGGGCAAGCTCAACGGCGGCTACGTGGTGGCCTCCGAGACCTGTGCCCTGGACCACCTGGGGGCGGAGCTGCTGCGGGAGCTGGGCCCGGGCGAGGCGGCGCTGGTGGACGGGGAGGGGCTGCAGCTCTTCCAGGCGGTCCCCCCCGAAAAGCCGTCCCTGTGCGTGTTCGAGTTCATCTACTTTGCCCGCCCCGATTCCCTCCTGAGGGGCCAGCTCATCTACCCCGTGCGCATGGCCATGGGCCGCGAGCTGGCCCGGGAGCACCCGGTGGAGGCGGACCTGGTCATCGGTGTCCCCGACTCGGCCACCCCGGCCGCCATCGGCTTCTCCCACGAGTCGGGCATCCCCTACGCCGAGGGCCTGGTCAAGAACCGCTACGTGGGGCGGACCTTCATCCAGCCGGACCAGCGGCTGCGGGACGTGGGCGTCTACCTGAAGTTCAACCCCCTGCGGGAGGTCATCGGCGGCAAGCGGCTGGTGGTGGTGGACGATTCCATCGTGCGGGGCACCACCACCCCCAAGGTGGTGGAGATGCTCAGGCGGGCGGGGGCCAAGGAGGTCCACATGCGCATCTGCTCGCCCCCCATCCGCCACCCCTGCCCCTTCGGCATCGACATGGCCACCCGCTGGGAGCTCATCGCCAACGAGAAGACGGTGGAGGAGATCCGCCAGCACATCGGCGCCGACTCCCTGGGCTACCTGTCCATGGAGGGGCTGATGCGGGCGGTGGGCCAGGCGCGCGAGAGCTTCTGCACCGCCTGCTTTAGCGGCGACTACCCCATGCCTGTCCAGCTGCAGATGGACAAGCTGGCCTTCGAGCGCCCTGCCGAGGCCTCCCAGCGGGAGCCGGCCCTGGCGGGCTGGAGCTGGGAGCGGGACCGTCGCTAGCCCATGTCGGGGGAGATGACCTACGCCGGGGCCGGCGTGGACCTAGAGGCCGCCGACAGGCTGAAGGCCCGCATCGCCCAGGTGGCCCGCTTGGCCCGTCGCCCCGAGGTGTTGGCGGACGTGGGGCCCTTCGCCGGCCTCTTCCGTCTGACGGGCCGTCGCGACCCGGTGCTGGTGGCCTCCTGCGACGGCGTGGGGACCAAGGCCCGCATCGCCGCCCTGCTGGGCGCCTACGAGGGCATCGGCCGCGACCTGGTGGCGCTGAACGTGAACGACGTCCTGACGGTGGGGGCCGAGCCCCTCTTCTTCCTGGACTACATCGCCTCCCACGGCCTGCCCGAGGAGGCCAAGCTGGCCCTGGTGCGGGGCATGGCCGATGCCTGCCGCGAGGTCGGCTGTGCCCTGCTGGGCGGCGAGACGGCCGACATGCCCGACATCTACCGCCCCGGCGACTTCGACCTGGCCGGCTTCGTGGTGGGGGTGGTGGAGCGGGACGAGCTGGTGGACGGCTCCCGCATCGCCCCCGGCGACGTGCTGTTGGGCCTCCCGTCCGACGGCCTGCACACCAACGGCTTCTCGCTGGTGCGCCGCGTCCTGCGGGTGGGCATCGGCGATGACGAGGCGGCCGAGCGGCGGCGCCTGGAGGAATACGTGCCGGAGCTAGGCCGCACCCTGGGCGAGGAGCTGCTGCGGCCCCACCGCTGCTATCTGCGGGAGGTGATGGCGGTGCGGGGCCTGGTGAAGGGCATCGCCCACGTGACGGGCGGGGGGATCGAGGCCAACGTGGCGCGGGTGCTGCCGGCGGGGCTGCGGGCGGCCATCGACTGGGGGTCGTGGGAGGTGCCCCCCATCTTCCGCCTGCTACAGGAGCGGGGCCGCATCGCCGACGACGAGATGCGCCGTGTCTTCAACCTAGGCATCGGCATGGTGCTGGTGGTGGGGGCTGAAGAAGGGGAACGGGCGAAGCAAGTGCTGTGCGATAGCTACGTTTTAGGCATGGTGCAGCGCGGCCCATGATCGCTCTCATATCGGTGTCGGATAAGAGGGGGGTGAAGGGGCTGGCGTTGGGGCTGGCCGAGCTGGGCTTCGATATCTATTCCACCGGCGGCACCCAGCGCCACCTCCTGGAGACGGGCCTCCCTGTCCACTCCATCTCCTCCCTCACCGGCTTCCCCGAGATCCTGGACGGCCGCGTCAAGACCCTCCACCCCTTCGTCCACGCCGGCATCCTGGCCCGCCGCGACCGCCCCCAGCACATGGAGGAGCTGCGCCGGAGCGAGATACCGCCCATCGACCTGGTCTGCGTCAACCTCTACCCCTTCGCCGACACGGCCTCCCGCCCCGGCGTCTCCCTGGACGATGTGCTGGAGCAGATCGACATCGGCGGTCCCACCCTGCTGCGGGCCGCCGCCAAGAACTTCCCCTTCGTCATCGTCCTGGTGGACCCCGACGACTACGAGCCGGTGTTGGACATGCTCAGTCAGGGCGAGGTGCCGCTAGCGGAGCGCAGAAGGCTGGCTGCCAAGGCCTTCCAGCACGTGGCCGCCTATGACACCGTCATCGCCCGCTACCTGCGGGGCGACGCCGACCCCTTCCCCCAGCAGCTCACCTTGGCCCTGGAGAAGGCCCTGGAGCTACGCTACGGGGAGAACCCCCACCAGCGGGCCGCCCTCTACCGCGAGGTGGCCCTGGGCGGGCCGACGGGTATCGTGGCCGCCCGCCAGCTCCACGGCAAGGAGCTGTCCTACAACAACATCATGGACGCCGATGCCGCCTGGCAGGCCGTCTGCGACTTCCAGGAGCCCACGGTGGCCATCATCAAGCACGCCAACCCCTGCGGGCTGGCCTCCCGTCCTGACCTGGCCGAGGCCTTCCGCCTGGCCTTCCTGGGGGATCCCGTGTCGGCCTTCGGGGGCATCGTGGCCGTCAACCGTCCGGTGGACGTCGCCCTGGCGGAGGCCATCCGCGAGGCCAAGCACCCCACCAGCGGCCAGCGCCTCTTCCTGGAGGTCATCGTCGCGCCGGGCTACGAGGAGAGGGCCTTAGCCGTCCTGCGGCGCAGTCCTAACCTGCGCATCCTGGAGGCGCCGACGCCGCCGCGGGACGCCCTAACCTACCGCCACGTCTCGGGGGGACTGCTGGTCCAGGAGCCCGACACCTACCCCGACGACGACATCCAGCTCCAGGTGGTGACCCGGCGTGCGCCCACCGAGCAGGAGCTGCTGGACCTGCGCTTCGCCTGGAAGGCGTGCAAGCACGTGCGGTCCAACGCCATCGTGGTGGCCAAGGACAGGGCCCTGCTGGGGGTGGGTGCCGGGCAGCCCAACCGCGTCCAGAGCGTGCGCCTGGCGGTGGAGGCGGCCGGGGAGCGGGCGCAGGGGGCGGTGCTGGCCTCCGATGCCTTCTTCCCCTTCTCCGACTCGGTGGAGGAGGCGGCGCGGGCAGGGATCAGCGCCATCGTCCAGCCCGGCGGGTCGCTGCGGGACGAGGAGGTGGTGCGGGCGGCCGATGCCCACGGCCTGGCCATGGTCTTCACCGGTGTCCGCCACTTTCGCCACTAGACTTATCGGCCCCCGCTGTCCCATCCTGGAGCTTGGCCATGACCACGGTGGACGTGGTGATACCCGTCTACAACGAGGAACGCGACCTGCCCCGCAATGTCCCGGTGCTGCACCGCTTCCTCAGCTCCGAGGGCTTTCCCTACCGTTGGCGCATCGTCATAGCCGATAACGCCTCCACCGACGCCACGCCCCAGGTGGCCCGCCGCCTGGCCCAGGAGCTGCCAGGGGTGGACTACCTGCGCATCGAGCGCAAGGGGCGGGGGATAGCCCTCAAGACGGCCTGGGGACAGGCGCAGGCGGACGTGGTGTCCTACATGGACGTGGACCTGTCCACCGATATCGCCGCCTTCCCCGCCCTGGTTCGGGCCGTGGCCGAGGAGGGGTTCCACCTGGCCACCGGCACCCGACTGGCCCGTGGCGCCCAGGTGCGCCGTTCCCTGAAGCGGGAGGCCCTATCCCGTGGCTACATGCTGCTCTTGAAGCTCTCCCTGGGCGTGCGCTTCAGCGACGCCCAGTGCGGCTTCAAGGCGGCCCGGACGGAGTCCTTCCGGGCGCTGCTGCCGCTGCTGCGCAACGACAACTGGTTCTTCGACACGGAGCTTCTGGTCATCGCCGAGCGGGCCGGCTACCGCATCGCCGAGGTGCCAGTACGCTGGCAGGAGGACCACGACAGCCGCGTCAAGGTGGTGCGGACGGCGGTGGAGGACGTGCGGGGCGTCCTGCGGCTTCTGCGGGAGCGCCCATGGAGACTGGCGCCGCCGCCCGGAGAGGCCTGAGGCCGGCACGGTGGCGCGGCAGACGACGGGGGCGTTGACAGGGGGCGAGGGCGGGCCATATCGTGCCCTATTGGAGCCTACATCCGCCACAGAAGGAGGCGCTCATGAGCCAGCAGGAAGTGGAGCAGGCCGTGCACCGCTTCTCCAAGGCGGTGGTGACCATGGACATCGGCCAGCTCATGAACGACCTCACCCCGGAGGCGATGGTGAAGCTGCAGGCGGCGGCCGGGGCTGGCATGGCCGTCCAGATCCAGGGCTACGAAGTCCAGAGTGTGGGCCAGGAAGGTGAGGACTGGGTGAGCCAGGTCAAGTACCTGGGCCCCACCAGCTTCACCGCCCGCCTGGTCTGGCGCAAGTTCGGAAACGAGTGGAAGATCGCCGACGCTGACGTCCTGGCCACCGAGAGCGGCGCCTAGGCCCGCTGTGCCTCCCGCTCCTTCTGCGCCTGCTCGATGATCCGCTGGGCGATGTGGGCAGGCACTTCCTCGTAGTGGTCGAAGGTCATGGTGTAGTGGCCGCGGCCCTGGGTCAGCGAGCGCAGGTCGGCGGCATAGCGCTGCACCTCGGCCAGGGGCGCCAGCGCCTCCACGGTGGTCAGCCCCGGCCCGGCAGGGCTGGTGCCCAGGACCCGTGCCCGCTTGCCGTTCAGGTCGCTGATGATGTCGCCGGTGTAGGCATCGGGCACCGTTATCTGCATGCGCATGATGGGTTCCAACAGCACCGGCCGGGCCTCCTGGGCCCCTTTGCGCAGGGCGTGGGCGGCGGCGATCTTGAAGGCAATGTCGGAGGAGTCCACGGGATGGTCCTTGCCGTCGAAAAGGGTCACCTTCAGGTCCACCAGCGGGTAGTGGGCCAGCACCCCCTCCTGCATCGCCTCCACCACGCCCTTCTCCACCGAGGGGATGAACTGCTTGGGGATGGCCCCGCCCACGATCTGGTCCACGAACTGGAAGCCCTCGCCCCGGCCTAGCGGCTCCAGGCGGATGGCCACCCGCGCATACTGCCCGCGGCCGCCCGTCTGTTTCTTGTGGGTGTACTCGGCCACGGCGCTGGCGGTGATGGTCTCCTTGTAGGGGACCCGCGGGGTGGTCATCTCCAGCTCGACGCCGAACTTGCGCCTTATCTTCTCCAGGGCCACCTCCACGTGGGAGTCGCCCAGCCCCTGCAGCAGCACCTCGCCCGTGTCGGGGTTGCGCTCCAGGCGCAGGCTGGGGTCCTCGTCCACGATCCGCTGCAGGGCGGTGCTCATCTTGTCCAGGTCGGCCTTGCTCTTGGGGTGGACGGCGGCGGCGAAGACGGGCTCGGGGAAGGTGATGCCCGGCAACACGAGCGGCCGCTCGCGGCTGCACAGGGTGTCGCCGGTCCCCGTCTCGGCCAGCTTGGCCACAGCGCCGATGTCCCCTGCGGTCACCTGGGGCACCTGGCTCTGGTTCTTGCCCCGCACCAGGTAAAGGGGACCGATGCGCTCGGCTGCCTGCTTGCGCGAGTTCCAGACCTGCGAATCGGCCCTGAGGGTGCCCGAGAAGACGCGGAAGTAGCTGAGGCGGCCCACGTAGGGGTCGGCGGTGGTCTTGAACACCAGGGCCGCCAGGGGGCCTTCGGGATCCGCCGGCAGCTCCTGGCCGTCCTCGGTGCGCGCCGGCCGCTCCAAGGGGGAGGGGAAGAGCCGGCAAACGGTCTCCAGCAGGGGGGTGCAGCCGACGGCCTTGGTGGCGCAGCCCACCAGCACCGGGACCAGGGAGCGGGAGAGGAGGGCACGGCGCAGGCCCTGAAGCACCTCTTCGTCGCTGAGGGCCTCCCCTTCCAGGTACTTGGCCAGCAGCTCGTCATCGGACTCGGCTGCCGCTTCCAAGAGCTTCTCGCGCCAGGACTGGGCCTCCTCCAACAGGTCGCCAGGGACGTCGGCCGGCTCGTCCCTCTCGCCGAGGTAGGCCCTCAGGGCCAACACGTCCACCAGGCCGCGGAAGGACTGCTCAGCGCCGATGGGCAGGTACAGGGGCAGGCAGCGGCTGCCCCAGCGCTCCTGGACCTGGGCCAGGACCGTGCCGAAGCTGGCGTTCTCGCGGTCGAGGCGGTTGACGAAGATGGCCCGCGGCAGCTCCAGCTCGTCGGCGTACTGCCAAGCGAACTCGGTGCCCACCTGGACGCCCGAGGTGGCGTCGATGACGATGAGGGCAGCATCGGCGGCCCTCAGGCCGCACTTGACCTCGCCCAGGAAGTCGGGATAGCCCGGGGTGTCGATGAGGTTCACCTTGTGCCCGTCCCACTCCAGAGGCAGGACCGAGAGATTGATGCTGAAGCCGCGGCGGTGCTCGTCGGGATCCCAGTCGGAAGTGGTGGAGCCGTCCTCCACCCTGCCCAGGCGCTGAATGGCGCCAGCACGGAAGAGGAGGGCCTCAGAGAGGGAGGTCTTGCCGGTGCCGCCGTGACCGATGAGGGCTACGTTGCGTATGGCGCTGGGCCCATGCTGCTGCATGAGGGTCTCCCCTCCCGTCGAAGGGTTTGTGGGCGTGCCGGTGCGCCTATTATCTTACCCCATCGCCGGGGCGGGCAACCCGGGCCTGCCCCGTGCCCCCGGCTCCCCCGGCTTCCTTGTGTCCGCCTCGCAGGCCCCTGTAAGCTAGGGCCGGGATGGACGAAGCCACCTTTCGAGAGCTGGAGGCCCTTCTCAGCCCCCGCTCCATCGCCGTGGTGGGTGCCTCGGCCAACCGCGACACCCCGGGCCACGACTACGTCCTCTCTCTCCTGCAGTACGGCTACCGGGGCCAGATATACCCTGTGAACCCCCGCTTGGAGGAGCTGCTAGGGCTGCCGGCCTACCCCAGCCTGCGGGAGGTGCCCGGGCCGGTGGACTACGTCATCTCCTGCGTGCCCAACACGGCGGTGCTGGACCTGGTCGACCAGTGTGTCCAGAAGGGCGTCCGCGCCCTGCAGCTCTTCACTGCCCGCTTCAGCGAGACGGGCCGCGAGGAGGGCAGGCGACTGGAGCGGGAGCTTGCCCGGAGGGCGCGGGAGGGCGGCCTGCGCATCATCGGCCCCAACTGCATGGGCCTGCACCATTCACGGCTGGGCATCACCTTTCGTCCCGACATGGCCTCGCCGCCAGGGGTGGTAGGCGTCCTGTCCCAGAGCGGCAACCTCCTGTTCGAGCTGAACTACCGGGGCGTGCCGCGGGGCCTGCGCTTCAGCAAGGCCATAAGCTACGGCAACGGCATCGACCTGGACGAGAGCGACCTCCTGCGCTACTTCGCCCACGACCCCGAGACGAGGGTCATCGGGGCCTACATCGAAGGGGTCAAGGACGGACGCCGCTTCCTCATGGCCCTGAGGGAGGCGGCCCGGGCCAAGCCCACGGTGGTACTCAAGGGCGGACGGACAGGCGGTGGGGGACGCACGGCGGCCTCCCACACGGCGGCCCTGGCGGGGCGTCGCGAGGTGTGGGAGGCGGCCGTCCGCCAGGCGGGGGCGGTGTCGGTGGCCACCCTGGAGGACTTCATGGACCTGCTGGTGGCCTTCGCCCATATGAGGCCGGGGGGCGGGAGGCGGTTGGGCATCGTGGGCGGCGGCGGTGGTCGCTCGGTCCTGGCGGCCGACCAGTGCGAGGAGTTGGGTCTCGAGACGCCGCCCCTCTCGGAGGCCATTGAGGCCCATGTCCGGGCCAAGGCCCCCGAGCTGGCAGGCTGGATCACCAACCCCGTCGACCAGTCCATCCTGGCGGGCTCAGGGGTAGGGGGTGCCGAAATACTGGAGCTGATGGCCCAAGACCCCACCTACGATGCCCTGGTGGCCATCCTAGGGGAGCCGTGGGCGCTGGGGCGTCCCAATCCTGAGGCCATCGTGCGCCGGGTGGCCCAGCGCTTCATAGACATCGCGCGGCGGGCTGCCAAGCCCATGGCGGTGGTCCTGAACCCGCCCGATTACCCCAAGGAGGAGCACTGGCGGCTCCTCTGCCAGGTCCGGGAGGAGATGGTAACGGCCGGCCTGGCCCTGTTCCCCTCGGTGGAGAGGGCCATCTGGGCCCTCTCGGTCTTCCTGCCCTACTGGTCGCGGCGGACGGCCCCGGAGGTCCCTCAGCCCTCGTCGGAGTAGGGCAGGGGGATGGGGCCGGGCGCCTGGGCCTTCAGCTCCCTAGGGGCCGGCGCCGGGTACTCGATGCGGGGGTGGTAGATGCCCCGCAGGGTCGCCTTGAAGGACTCGGCGATGAGCTTCAGGTCGCGGAAGGTCAGGTCGCAGTCGTCCAGTTGCCCCTCGGCCACCCGTTCGCGGATGACCCCCTCCACCAGCTCGTCGATGTGCTCCGGCGAGTGGTCACGGGAGGCCCGCACCACCGCTTCCACCGAGTCGGCCAGCATGGCGATGGCCGTCTCCTTGGACTGGGGACGCGGCCCAGGGTAACGGAAACGGTCCGGGTCAGCATCGGGGTCGTGGGCCGCCGCCTTGCGGTAGAAGAAGGTCACCAGCCTGGTGCCGTGGTGCTCGGGGATGAAGGCCCGGACCCGTGCCGGCAGGCGGTGGCGGCGGGCCAACTGGAGGCCCGCCTGGACGTGCTGCACGATAATGTGGGCGCTGGCCTCAGGGTCGAGGCTGTCGTGGGGGTTATGGCCCCCCAGTTGGTTCTCCACGTAGTAGGCCGGTTGGGCCAGCTTGCCGATATCGTGGTAGAGGCAGCCCACCCGCACCAGCAGGGCGTCGGCGCCCACCGCCTGGGCGGCCCGCTCGGCCAGTGTGCTCACCATCAGGCTGTGATGGTAGGTGCCGGGCGCCCTGTCCTGCAGCTGCCGCAGCAGGGGATGGGTCAGCTGTGCCAGCTCCATGAGCTGGACACGGGTGGTGAGGCCCAGACTGTAGCCCAGCACCACTAGCGCCCCGGCCGTCAGCACCGACGACAGGCCACCCCCCAGGGCGGAGCTGAGGAGCATCCAGGGCAGGTCCACCCCTCGCCGGTCGGGCGAGAGGAGCCAGAGGGACAGCAGCGGCAGGAAGGTAGCCAGGGCCACCAGCGCCCCGGCCCAGACGTAGCGGTCCAGCCGCTCCGCCCTCTGGACGGCCAGGACACCGGCGATGCCGCCGGCGAAGAAGGCGCTGCCCATCTCCAGCCCCAGGAGGGGCGGCGCGCTGGCACGGGCGTCGGCCGGGTGCAGCCCGGCAAAGGCGGCCAGGAAGGCCAACACCGCGCCGGTGGCGAGGGCGACGCCGCCGTCCAGCAGGCTGGCCACCAACATGGGGGCCGCTGCCAGGGGCAGCATGTAGCGCAGGAAGAGTCGGTCACCGTCGGGCAGGGTGAGGGAGAGGAAGACCTTGGCCGCCGCTGTCCACAGCACCACCAGTGCGCCCAGGACAGCCAGCCGCCACGGCCCCCGCAGCTCCCGCGGCTGGAAGACGTAGAGGTAGGAGCCCAGGGAGGCCCCGGCCAGGGCCGCCGCCAGGGCGGCGGCGGCCGTCCCCTGGGCGGTGAGGCGGTTCTCCACCACGGTGTCCCCGAGGCGGAGGGTCCCCGGGGGCACGGGCACCAGCACCAGGGCCAGGGCGGCGGCCAACAGGAGAGCGAAGGCCGCCGCCTGGTGGGACGTTATGCGTTCGCTCTGGGCCACGGCGGTTCTCCAACCCCTAGCAAGGAAATGATAGCAGAGGGGGCCCCTTGAGGCCTGGGAGGGCAGCGGCGCTAGGAAGAGCGGCCCGACAGGAGCTCGTCCACCACCTGACTGATGAGGCGCCCCTCGGCGCGGCCGGCCAGGCGCTGGATGAGCAGGGGCATCACCTTGCCCTTGTCGGCGGGGCCCTTGGCGCCCACCTCGGCGATGGCGGCGCGGGCGGCCTCGGCCACCTCGTCGCGGGACATGGGCGGGGGAAGGTAGGACTGGAGGACGGCCAGCTCGGCCTCCTCCTTCTCCACCAGGTCAGGTCGGTTGCCCTTACGGAACTCCTCGATGCTCTCGCGGTGGCGGCGGGCCTCCCGCTGGATGATGGCGATGACCTCGGCGTCGTCCAGCGGACGCCCCTTTTCCACTTCGGCGTTTTTGACGGCCCAGGTGACCATGCGGATGGCCGTCTTGCGGGCCTCGTCGCGCTGGCGGATGGCCTCTTTAAGGTCTTCGGCTAGCCTCTCTTTGAGAGAGGACACACCGCATCAACCCCGGAGGGCGCGCTGGGAGTTCTTGATGCTCTTGCGGAGCTTGGCAGCGGCCTTCTTCTTGCGCTTGACGCTGGGGGGCTCGTAATGCTCGCGCCGGCGGGCCTCGGCCAGGATCCCCAGCTGTTGGACCAGCTTGTTGAACCGCTTGAGGGCCTGGTCGATGGACTCGTTAGGGCCGATGATGACTTCTGCCACGGTAGGTCCCTCCCAAGGCTGATGGTGTTGTCGTGGGCCGCAAGCGCGGGCACTCGTGGCGGATTTTACAAACCACAACGCCCTATGTCAACGGGGTGTTGGGGGTGTTGACAGGTGGGGGCGGTTGGCCTAAAATGTTACCGAGGTCACAATCCCCTCGGGGATGTGGCCCCGCCTAATCCGCCGTGAGGCGGACCGGGGGACAGGCTCTCTTGGGGTGAATCTCGCCCCTCGGGGCGAGTAGGGCTAAGCCTTTCGGCCCGAACCCGTCAACTAACCTCGGAGGCGTCAGAAAGGCCTTGGTCAGCAGCCGCTGACGGAGGCTTTTTTGTTGAGGAGGGCCAGCTGAAATGGTCACCACTACCAAGCCCAGCCTCTGCCCTCGGTGCCGTGGCTCCCTGGTCTTCGAGGAGGACTGGTATGGGGCCTATGGCTCCTGCCTCATGTGCGGCTACGTATACGAGGTGGGAGCCATCCCCGTAGAGGAGATCGAGCGCGAGCTGGCAGGCGACGGCCGACAGCGGCGCCGGCAGCCCTCCCACGGCAAGCTACGCCTCTGACCCCGTCTTGATAGCCGCCCCCGACGGCGCTAAACTGTCGCTACTCGCAGGTCGTTGGGGGAAGGCCATGGCCTATATCCGGGTGTCCCTCATGCGCCCCATGGCGGGCCACGAGGCGGAGGTCGAGAGCCTCAACCGCGAGCTGGTGGCCTATTACCGCCGCTTCCCGGGCTGCCTGGCGGCCTACTTCGTGCAGGCCGCCGATGGCTCCGGCGAGCTGGGCCGGGTCTCCGTCTGGGAGCGGGAGGAGGACGCCGACCGGGCCGCCAACGACGACCATTCCCTGGCCCTCCGCTCCCGCCTGCACCTGCTCATCCAGCCCGGCCACCAGGACCGCTCCTTCCAGGCCCAAGCGCCGTAGGACGGTTGTAACGGACTCTCCCATGGGATATCCTACAGGTGGGAGGTGGACGACCATGGAGCCCACCCTGGAGGGCAGGAAGGAACTGGAGGGGGTGCGCGGCGGCGAGGGACGCTACTCCAGCCTGCAGTCCTACTTCCTGGGCCGCCTTGAGCGCCTCCTGCGACAGCGCTACGAGCACCAGGACCTCCTCTCCCCTGAGGCTGTCCGCCTCCTGGACAGGGCCATCTACTCGACCTACTGCGACTGCCTTGACCTGGGGGTGGGCAGTGAGGCCCAGCGTCTGCTGAGGCGTTTCCCCGTGCCCTCGGCCGGCAGCCGCAGCGGCGACAACTGAAGAGAGAGGGCGCTTTCGTGGGGGGCGGGCTGCCCCCTTTTTATTTGTCCCCAGGGCTCAGGGGAGCCATGCAGCGGGCATCGGGGTGTGGCGTGGGGGTGCTCCTGTCCCGATGCCCCGGCCCTGCCAGGCACCCTCTGCGCATCCTTGGCCCCTGCCGGCGGCCCACTGCAGGGCCTAGAAGGCCAACTGGATGTGGCGGAACCGCTCGTGGTAACGGCCGTCCTCGCCCCTCAGGCGCTGGCGCAGGTTCTCCAGCAACCGCTCCGGCTCACGGATCTGGCTGCGGTGGCAGAGCAGGGCCTGGACCTTCAGCTCCAGCACCTCGGTGATGTCCACGGCGAAGTTGGGGTCGCCGCTGCTCCATAGGTACACGTCGCTGACCCGGTGGGGCTCCAGCCCCTCGGCCACCAGCTCGGGATAGGCGGGTCGGGTGCGGGCCATGGGGTACACGGCGTCCAGGGTGGCCTCCCCCACCGCCCGGTGGTCGGGGTGGTTGATGGCACGGTTGGCGATGATCTGGCCTGGCTCATGGGTGAACACAGCATCGGGGCGGATGAGGCGGATGTAGCGCACTATGTCCCGCACCAGCTCCCGGGAATAGGTGACCTCGCCGTCCACGTAGTCCAGGAAGAAGACCTCCTTCACGCCCAGCACCCTGGCTGCCTCCCGCTGCTCCTGGCGACGGGTGGCGATGAGGCGGTCGGTCAGGGTCTCGGGGTCGTTGGACCCCTTGGAGCCGTCGGTGCAGACCAGGTAGTAGAACTCCCAGCCGTCGCGGGACCACAGGGCGGCGGTGCCGGCACAGCCGAACTCGGCGTCGTCGGGGTGGGCGGCCACCACCAGCGCCCGCTTGGGCACCTGCTCGTCGCTCTCCGCCATCGTGGCCTCCTGTGCCATCATTCTAGCAAGGGCATCAGGCGAGGGGCCAGCATCCCATCGAGGCCTGTTATGGGCGGGGCGCTATAATGCCTAGCGGGCCGCCGGCCCGAGGAGCCTTGGCGTCGGAGCGAGAGGCCCTGCTGCAATTGGCCCGCATCCTGGGGGACGAGGTGGTGCTGGTCCCCCTGGGCCTGTCCCGTCGGCACCTGCCCGCGGCCCTGGAGGAGGGGCAGAGGCGCAGGCTGCAGGCGGTGCTAGACGGCCAGCTGCCACGGCTGGCCGAGGCCCTGCTGGTGGAGGCCGTCGCCAATGACGATGTGGTGGACAGGGCATCGGCCCTGGCCTACCTGGAGGACAGGCTCCGCTCCCTGGGCCAGCTCCTCTCGCCGCAACAGATAGAGGGGCTGCGCCACCGCTTGCGCTCTCTCAGGGTCCCCTGGGCCTGACCTCCTCGACCGTCGCCTCAGGGTGGAAGATTGGCTGCAGGTCTGGAACAATAGGATTCCGGAACGTCGCCGAGCCGATAGCCGACCATGAGCCGAGGCCAGCCCCTCTTTCGGCCCGTGTCCAGTAGGGTCAGCTTCCCCCAGCTGGAGCGGGAGATCCTGCACTTCTGGAAGGAGAGGGACATCTTCCGCAAGAGCGTAGAGGGGCGTCCCGCCGACCGCCAGTTCACCTTCTACGAGGGGCCTCCCTACGCCAACGCCAGTCCGGGCATCCACCATGTGCTGGCGCGGGTGTTCAAGGACGTCATCGTCCGTTACAAGACCATGCAGGGCTACCGGGTGCCCAGGCGTGCCGGCTGGGACACCCACGGCCTCCCCGCCGAGCTGGAGGTGGAGAAGCAGCTGGGCATCACCACCAAGGCCGAGATCGAGGAGAAGTACGGCATCGCCGAGTTCAACCGCCGCTGCCGCGAGAACGTCATGCGCTACCTGAAGGAGTGGGAGGCCCTGACGGAGCGCATCGCCTTCTGGCTGGACCTGGATAACGCCTACGTCACCTACCGCAACGAATACATCGAGAGTTGCTGGTGGATCGTCAAGCAGCTATGGGAGCGGGGGCTGGTCTACCAGGACTACCGTTCGGTGCCCCACTGCCCCCGTTGCGGTACCGCCCTCTCCGACCATGAGGTGGCCCAGGGCTATCGCGAGGACACCCCCGACCCGTCCATCTGGGTCAAGTTCCCGCTGACGGACGACTCGCGGCGGCGGTTGGCCGCCATCGCCGGCGAGGGGCCCGTTTACCTGCTCGCCTGGACCACCACCCCGTGGACGCTCCCCGGGAACACGGCCCTGGCCGTGCACCCCGAGGCCGAATACGCCCTGGTCGCGGTCGACGGCGAAGTCCTCATCGCCGCCTCGTCCCTGGTGGGGCTGGCGGTGGACCATTACCGTCTGCTGGGGACGGTGCCGGGCCGCGAGCTGGTGGGGCTGCGCTACCGGCCCCTGTATGATGCCGTAGCCTGGGGGACCCCACCCATGTGGTTCGACCCCGACCAGGAGGGCCGGCTGGTGCCGGCGGGCGATGTGTCGCGGGTGGAGAGGGCCTTTACGGTGGTGGCGGCCGACTTCGTGTCCCTCAGCGACGGCACCGGCATCGTCCACACGGCGCCGGCCTTCGGCGGCGAGGACTTCCAGCTGGGCAAGGAGTTGGGGCTCCTGTTCCTGCAGCCGGTGGATGCGGCCGGCCGCTTCAGCGGCGGTCCCTGGGCCGGTCAGTTCGTCAAGGACGCCGACGAGGCCATCATGGAGGACCTGCGGCAGCGGGGGCTGCTGCTGCGACGCGAGACGGTGCGCCACACTTACCCCTTCTGCTGGCGCTGCGGCACCCCCCTGCTCTACTACGCCAAGCCCACCTGGTACATCAAGACCACCGCCAAGAAGGACCGGCTGGTGGAGCTGAACCGGCAGATCAACTGGTTCCCGGAGCATATCAAGGAGGGGCGCTTCGGTAACTGGCTGGCCAACAACGTGGACTGGGCCGTATCGCGCGAGCGCTTCTGGGGCATCCCCCTGCCCATCTGGGAGTGCCAGGCCTGCGGCGGCCGCGACTGCATCGGCTCCGTGGCCGAGTTGCGGGAGCGGGCGCTGGACCCGGAGAGGGCCGCAGCCCTTTCCGACCTGCACCGGCCATATGTGGACGAGGTGTTGCTGCGCTGCCCTTGCGGCGGGACCATGCGCCGCGTCCCGGAGGTGATGGACGTCTGGTTCGATTCCGGGGCCATGCCCTACGCCCAATGGCACTACCCCTTCGAGAACCAGGACGAGTTCCGGCGCTCCTTCCCGGCCGACTACATCTGCGAGGCGGTGGACCAGACCAGGGGCTGGTTCTATACCCTGCATGCCCTCTCCACCCTGCTCTTCGACTCCATCTGCTTCCGGAACGTCATCTGCCTGGAGCTGATCCTGGACGAGAAGGGCGAGAAGATGAGCAAGTCGCGGGGCAACGTGGTGGAGCCGTGGCCGGTCATCGAGGCCCACGGCGCCGATGCCGTGCGTTGGTACATGTTCACCGCCTCGCCCCCCTGGTCGCCGCGCCGCTTCTCCGCCAACCTGGTGGCCGAGTCCCTGCGTCGCTTCCTCCTCACCCTTTGGAACACCTACGCCTTCTTCGTCACCTACGCCAACCTGGACAGGTTCGACCCCCGCAGCGGCGCCAGGGGCCAGCTCAGCGACCTGGACCGCTGGGTCCTTTCGGAGCTGGGCAGGGTGGTGCGACGGGCCACCGAGGAGATGGAGGCCTACAACCCCACCGACGCCGGCCGGGCCATTGGCGAGTTCGTGGACGACCTCTCCAACTGGTATGTGCGCCGCAGCCGCCGCCGCTTCTGGAAGTCAGGGAGCGACGCCGACAAGCTGGCGGCGCACCACACCCTCTACACCTGCCTGGTCACCCTGGCACGGCTGCTGGCCCCTTTCACCCCCTTCGTGGCCGAGGCCATCTACCAGAACCTGGTGCGCTCCCTGGACCAGGACGCGCCCGAGAGCGTCCACCTGTGTGACTGGCCGCGGGCCGAGGACTTCCCCCAGGACGAGGAGCTGATGGCTGCCATGCGCCTGGCCATGCGCATCACCAGCCTAGGGCGGGCTGCCCGCAGCAAGGCCGGCATCCGGGTGCGCCAGCCCCTGCCCCGCCTAGCGGTGAAGCTGCGCCACCCGGTGGAGCGGGGACCCGTGCTGCGCCTCGCTCCCCTGGTGCTGGACGAGCTGAACGTCAAGGCGCTGGAGGTGGTGGAGGACGGGGAGGGTCTGGAGGGACTGACGGTGGCCGCCGACGAGTCCGGCTACGCCGTGGGACTGGACACCACCATCACCCCCGAGCTGAGGGAGGAAGGGCTGGCCCGCGAGCTGGTGCACCGCCTCCAGAACCTGCGCAAGGCGGCCGGCCTCGACATCTCCGACCGCATCGTAACCTACTACGACGGCTGGCCCGAGCTGCGCCAGCTGCTGGCCCGCCATGGGGACTACGTCCGCCAGGAGACCCTTTCCCTGGAGCTGGTGGAGGGACCCCCGCCCGAGGGGGCCTTCGTCCAGGAAGAGGTGCTGGACGGACAGCGGGTGCGCCTGGCTGTCAGGCGGGCAGGCTAGGGCCCTTCTCCTCCCCCATCGCTGCCGCCACCACCTCCGCCCCGTAGAGCATAATGGTGGCGCTGAGGTAGACCCAGAACAGGAAGGCCGCCACTGCCCCCAGCGACCCGAAGACGACATCGAAGTTGGCGAAGTTGCGAACGTATATGCCGAAGACGTTCTTGGCCACCTCGAACAGGAGGGCGGCCACCGCCGCCCCGGGCAGGGCCTGCCGCAAGGAGGGTCGCGCAGCCGGCACCCACACGAACAGGAACAGGAAGGCCGCCAGGGAGACGCCGAGGGGCAGCAGGAACGACAGGGCCAGCAGCAGGGCGTCCAACGCGGCACCTGCCGCCCCCTCGCCTGCGAGGAGCCTCTGGGCCAGGACCAGCAGCAGGCTGAGGGCGATGGAGGCCAGCAGCAGCAGTCCCAGGGCCGCCATGGCAGCGAAGTCCGTCAGTTTGGCCCGCACCAGGGGACGGGACGGCGTTTCGAAGACCACGTCCAGGCTGCGGCGCACCGCTGCCAACATGTTGCTGGCGCTCCAGGCCGACCCCACCAGGCCCAGCAGGCCGAGGCCACCGCTGGTGGGACCGCTGATGGACCGAAACAGGTCCTCCAGGTCCTGACGTCCTTCAGTTGGGCTCAGGGGCAGCTCCTCCAGGATGGCGTCGATGGCCCGGCGCTGCAGGTCGGCGTCCCGCAGCACCAGGGCAGTCACGCCAGCAGCAAAGATGATGAGCGGGAAGAGGGAGAACATGACATAATAGGAGATGGCCGCGGCTAGCAGGGAGCAGCCGTGTCGGGAATGGCCGCGGGCGGCAGCCAGGAGGAGGCGGGCGACGTTGCGGAGGGGAACCAGGCGAGGGCTGCTGGCCGCCCGCGCGACCAGGCTGCGAAGCCGCAGGTTCATGGCTTACGGCCATGATAGCACGGGGTTGACCGGGGACTCGGCAGCGAAGCTATACTCAGGGGAGACCGAGAGGGATGCCGAGGCTGGGAGAGCTACTGGAGCAGAAGCGCCTCGAAAGGGGCCTCTCGTTGGAGGATGTCGAGCGGGCCACCCGCATCCCCCTCAAGTACCTGGTGGCCCTGGAGCGGGAAGACTTCTCCCAGCTGCCCCCGCCCGTCTACGCCCGTGGCTTTGTGCGCAGCTACGCCTCCTACCTGGGCCTCAACCCACGGGAAGTCCTCACCCTCATGCCGCTGCAGGAAGAGGCGGAGATAAAGCTGCGCCCCCTCACGCGGGTGGAGAGGCCCCGTCCCCTGCCAGGCAACGCCGTGGGGCTGGTGGCGGTCCTGGCGGCTATCGCCCTGGCCCTGGCAGCGGTGGTGGGCCTGGGCCGAGAGGGTCCCGCTGCCCTGGGCCCCGGCTCCTCCCCCGCCCAGCTGCGCCCGGGCACTGTGCCCCAGCTGGTGGGGAAGGACATGGCCCAGGCCGCCGCTGAACTGGAATCGCGGGGCCTGGACTACGTCTTGGTGGCCATGGACAGCGGCCAGGCACCCGATGGCCGGGTGGTGGCCCAGCTCCCTGGCCCCGGCCAGCGTGCCGATTCCGGCCAGCCGGTGCTGGTGGTGGTGGAAGGCCGCTGAGAGCCCCGCGCCCTGCGCCCTATGCGCCCTCCCGACGGCAGGCGGAACCCTGGCCCCCTATCGCTGCTGGCCCTGGGGGCAGGCATGGGACTGGGCCTGGCCACAGGGACGGTGGTCGGTGCCGGCTGGCGGTGGGTCCGCCCCTTGCGCTGGCCCGACCCGCCCACCCTCCGGGGCCATGAGTTCCGCTTCCCCAGCCTGGACGGGACGTCCCTGCGGGGCCTGTGGCTGGAGGGGCAGCCCGGCCGCGGTGCCCTGGTCCTATGCCATGGCTATTTCCGCAGCCTGGCCGAGCCCTATGAAGTGGGCCTCTTCTTGAACTCGCTGGGATATCACGTGTTGCTGTTCGACTTCCGTGGCTGCGGCAAGAGCGGCGGGCGCTACACCACCCTGGGAGCCAAGGAAGTCCTGGACGTGCTGGCGGCGGTGCGTCAGGCCCTGGACAGGGGGGCCGGCAGGGTGGCCCTGCTGGGCATCTCCATGGGAGCGTCGGCCTCCATCATGGCGGCGGCGCGGGAGCCGCGAGTAATGGCGGTCATCGCCGACTCGCCCTACGCCGACCTGGCGGGCCTCCTCTCGCACCGACTCCGCACGCTGCTGCCCCTATCGCCTCTGCGCCCTCTGGGGCGGGCCAGCATGCGCCTGGGTGAGCTGCTGGCTGCCTTCAGGGTCGGAGAGGTGAGGCCCGTCGACTTCGTGGGGGCCATCGCGCCCAGGCCCCTGCTGCTGGTCTATGGCGAGAGGGACACCTTCGTGCCGCCGGAGCAGCGGGAGGAGCTGTGGCTGAGGGCCGGGGAACCCAAGGAGCGGTGGACCGCCCCCGGCAGCGACCACGCCATGGCACGCCTGGACTACCCCGAGCAATACCGGGAGCTACTGCGGCGGTTCCTGGGACGCTACTTCCCCTAGGGGAGAACTGGTCCGGGCCGCGGGGCGCCACTAGGGGGCGGACGTGCGGGCCCGGTAGTAGCGGGCGATGACCTCTCCGGCGGGCCTCCCCCAGGGGTTGTAGGCGGCCCCCTCGTTGCTCGGGGAGCGGAACTCGCCGGGGCTTATGGCCCAGACGTAGAACCCCTGCACGTGGGGCACCTCGTTGGCCAGGAAGGCCGCCTCGAAGTAGCGGGCCTGGGCCTCCAGGTCGGCGGCGGTGGCCGGCCCCGGTCCGGCGTCGGCCCAGGGGTGGCGTTCGAACCCTGACCTCGCCGGCATCCCCAGCTCGGCCAGCAGCACCGGCTTGCCGTAGGCCGCATTCAGGCGCTGCATGGCTGCCGCTGGGGACTCCACATAGGAAGGGCGGCCCCAGGCGGCCACCAGCTCCGCCACGGTTGGCCCTGCCCCCACCTGCAGGTCGAAGAAGGCGTCCACAGCGATGATGTCCAGGGCGTCCCAGAAGGCGACCCTGTCCAACTCGTCCCAGTTGGCGCTGTAGGTGAGCTGGCCCCGGTAGAGCGACCGCAGTTGGGCGATGAGGCCCCGCCAGCGCTCGGAGTATGGGGACAGGGACTTGAGCTCGGCACCTATGGAGAGCATCTCCACCCCCGTGGCCTGGCCCAGGCGGGCATAGTGGCCGAGGAGGGAGCCGTAGCTGGCGAACCAGGCGTCCAACGAGGCGGGACGGATGCTGCCCCGCCATTCGCCGGACGGCGCTACGTAGCCCGGATCGAAGCTGAGGAGGGGCCGCAGGAATACCGTGAAGCCCATGGCATGGGCGGTCTCGATGGCGAAGGTGAGGTCAGCGTCGCCGGGGGTGCCCGGGCCGGCGTAGACCGCGTCGGCCGTGGCCGAGGCCGTGTATACGGGGAAGTTGAGGGACAGGGCGTTGACGCCCCTGCCGGCCAGGTCCGCATACAGCCCCACCAGGTCGTCCTGCCAGCCCCGGTATGTCCCGTAGAGCAGCACGGCCGCCCCGGCGTGGAAGTCCTGGGGCCTCGTCCGCGGGTTGAGGACGCGGGGCAGGGGCGTCGGGGAGGGTGCCGGGGCCGGTGTGGGGGAAGCAGAGGCCTGCTGGGGCGGCGGCGCCGGCGGAGGCACCGGGGCCGTGACCTCACCCTGGGCGCGGTAGAGGGAAAGGGCCAGGGCTGCCACCAGCCCCGCCACGGCCGTCAGGGCGAGGGCCCATCCCAAGAGGCGTGCCACGGGCCCTAACCGCCCCCTGGCGGCCCGTCGGGCCCCCTGAGACGATAGATGCGGACTCCCCAGCGCTCGAACACCAGCTGGAAGTCCCGCTGCAGGGCAGGCGAGTCATAAAGGTTGGCGAACACCAGGTCCTCCGAGGGGACGGCAGGGCTGCCGACCATGGCCACCCAGCGCACGTGGGCCGCGGGGTCGGCCAGGGTTGCCTCCCACAGGCCGCGGTTGCCCTCATGCACGAACTCCCTCATGTCCAGCCCCGAGTCGTGGATGAGGAACACCGAACGCAGGCTCACCAGCACTCGCCCCCCGTCGTAGTGCTCGCCCAGAAAGGCCGGGGCGCCGCTGTAGCTCACGCACTGGCTGGAGGCCCCGGGGAGCTCCAGCTCGCAGCCAGCCGGCGAACGGCGCGGCTCGTCGTAGGCCATGGGCGGCGGCCCGACGGCCACCAGGGCCAGGTGCACCCCCAGAATGGCGGCCACGATGGCACGCCCCGCCGGCAACCTGCCCGCCAGGGCGCAAAGGCCCAGGGCCAGGGGGAGGGCGTAGAGGCCGTAGCGGATATTGAGGTTCAGGTGGGGCGGCAGCTCCGGGACGAAGACCACGGACACCGCGTCGTAGATGGCGTAGACGAGGAACAGGGCGGGGGCGGCCAGGGCCAGCAGCGGCAGCAGGGAGCCATCGGCCCGCCTCCTCAGGACCAGGTAGACCGTGGCTGCCAGCCCCGCGCCTGCGCCCGCTAGCACCGCTGGTCCCAGCATGTGCAGGGCCGCCAGGGCGAAATGGAGGAAGGACATGGGCCAGTCATGGATGGCGCCGTAGGACGCATCCCCCAGGTAACGGAACACCAACTCGGTGTTGGAGCGGGAGCTGAAGCGGTTGGTGAGGAAGTCCACCGGGCTGCCGAACAGCGCCCAGTTCCAGGAGAACCACAGCAGGGGGGCGAGTCCCGCCAGGGAGGCGTAGGCAACGCCCATGCCCTCGGCCGCCTCCCGGCCCCGTCGTCGCCAGGCCACCAGGGCCACGGCGGCGGCCTGGGCCGCGGCCAGGGCCCAGCCCTCGTAGCGGTTGAGGGCTGTCGCCAGGGAGAGCAGCCCGCCCAGCACCAGGTAGCGCTCCTCGTCCTCTCGTGCCCAGCGCACCAGGAACCAGGTGGAGCCCAGGGCGGTGCACACGAACAGGGACTCGTTCATGGGCGTGGTCTGCAGGTAGAGCAGGTTGAGGTTGGAGAGGAGCAGCAGGCCCACCATGAAGGCCACCCAGCGGTCGTGGGACAGGGCCTCGGCCAGGCGGAAGGCGAAGAAGAGGCTTGCCCAGCCCGCCAGGCTGCTGACGATGCCCCCGGCCAGCCCCGAATGCCACAGGTGGTCGTTCCAGATAAGGGGCAGCTCCAGCACGTGGAGCAAGGGCAACCATGACGTGCCCAACTGGCCCAGGCCGGGGGTCAGGCTGTCCACCACCCGGCGGGCGATCTGGAGGTGGGTGGCGGCGTCGCCGTAGAGGACGATGGAGTGGGTGGCGGAGGACCAGCCCAGGGCAACGGCAGCGACGACGCCTCCCACCGCCATGAGGGCCAGCAGCAGGTGCCTTTCGGCGCTGCCCCGGTCGGGACTCGCGGCGCGGCCGGCCCTCATGGGGCCCGCCCTTCGGCCCACGGCCTCGCTTCCGTCCTGGGGAAGGGCCTCCTGCCGCGGGCCAGCACCAGCGTCCAGGGGAAGGGGCCGGCCACCTCCAGGACCTCCATCTCCTGGGCCACCATTCGGACGAAGCTGCGTCGGCCCCAGTGGTAGCGGAAGCCTGGGTTCCCGAGGTTGGGCAGGTGGTTGAGGGTGGCCAGGTTGGCCAGGCGGAACCAGGGCTCCCACGGCACCTCCAGCAGCACATGGCCCCGGGCCACCCGCGCCAGCTCCCGCAGGCCGGCCCTCGGGTCCGACAGGTAAGGCAGCACGCCCATGCAGAGCACCAGGTCGAAGCGTCCATCGGCGAGGGGCAGGTGACACAGGTCGGCGCGGACGAGCTGGGCCCGGGGCGCCAGTCGCCCCGCATAGGCCAGGGCGACGGCGCTCAGGTCGGCCCCCACTGTCAGCAGTGCGGGTCGGCGTCCCAGGAGCCGGGCCAGCATGAAGCCGTGCCCACAGCCGGCGTCCAGCACCGAACCGGGCGCCACACGGTCCACCCAGGCCATGACCTGCCGTTCCAAGGCCCGCAGGAGCAGCCGCTTGGCGGGGTTCCTGGTGCCGTACCTGACCAGGTTGGTGCGGGTGGCCTCGCTGTCCCAGTCCCGCGACATCAGCGTCCCCTCCCCACCGTCTGCTGGGCCACGGTGGCGGTCCCTTCCTGGAAGAGGCCGTGTTCAGTCTTTTCCCAGTAGTGGGGGCGACGCGGGAGCTGGAAGAGGGCCCGCCAGGCGGCGACGCTCATCAGCAGCCAGTAGAAGGGCATGCCCCAGCAGTACTTGACCAGGGAGTAGTAGCGGCGGCGGAGGCAGCCCATGACGTGGGAGTATATGAAGGACAGGTTGCCCAGCACGAAGGCGGCGCTGCCCCCATAGAGGACCGGTGCCGGGAACAGCTCGGCTAGCGCCGTGGGCCTGGAGGCATACCACAGGCCCAGCAGGCACCAGAAGAGGGGGTTGAGCAGGTAGGACAGCACCGCCAGCCCGATCATGACCTGGAAACTGGCGAAGCCGTGAACGCCCAGCTGGCTGAGCAGGCGGAAGGGGTGCCGCATGTGCACCAGCCAGGTCTGCATATAGCCCTTGATCCAGCGGGTCCGCTGGCGCAGCCAGTTGCCCAGATGGGCCGTCGCCTCCTCGTAGGTGACGGAGTCCACGATGACGGTGCGCCATCCCTGGCGGTGAAGCCTCACGCCTAGGTCGGCGTCCTCGGTGACGTTGTAGGGGTCCCAGCCCCGCAGCCCCCGGAGGACGTCGGTTCGGAAGTGGTTAGAGGTGCCGCCCAGGGGGATGGGGGCGCCCCAGGCGTGGAGGCCTGCCAGGGCCAGGTCGAACCAGGCGGCATACTCGCAGGTGAACCACCTGGTCAGGAGGTTCTGGGAGGCGTTGTAATAGGAGAGCTTGGCTTGCACACAGGCCACCCGCGACCCTGACTTGCGGAAGGCCACGATGGCCTTGCGCAACTGGTCCGGCTCGGGCCGGTCCTCGGCGTCATATATCACCAGGAACTGGCCCCGTGCCTGCGCCAGCCCGTAGTTGCAGGCCCGGGGCTTCCCCTTGGGCGCTCCTGGGGGCACCACCAGGACCTCGAAGTGGGCCGGAAGGCGGACCCGGTCGAGGGCCAGCAGGGTCTCCGGGTCGTCAGGCTCCACCAGCAACTTCACGTCCAGCTTCTCGGGGGGATAGTCGAGGCGGCAGACGTTTTCGATGAGCTGCGTCAGGACGCCTGCCTCCCGGTAAAGGGGGAGCAGGACGGTGTAAAGGGGCAGATCCGCCAGGGCGGAGGTCTCCTCGGGCGATACGACCACCTCGGGCCGTTGCCAGAATGCCCGTGCCACCACCAGCAGTTTGTAGGCGGACGCCAGCACGTAGACCCAGGTCACGATGGCCACCACGACGGTGGCGGTCGACTTGGGATCGACGGTGGCCACATAGGCCGCGGCGAGGACCGCCATGGTCAGGGCGGCCTTCTGCCAGCCCGCCATCACCGCCCTGGCCGACTGGTCGGCCGGAAGTCGCCCCATGCCGTCCCAGGGGTCGCCGGAGTGCCCGCCCTCCGGACGTGGCCGTAGGGCCCAGAAGGGGGGCCGGCGGTGGCCATTCATGGCCGGTCCAGTCCTGCCCCAGGGCCTGAGGGCCTGCGGGGACAGCGAGCTCCGCTGTCCCCCTCTCGAGTCGGTGGCTGCCCGCGCAGGTCTCTGGGCACGCCCGTCGAGGGCCAGGGCAGCAACGCCAGGCCGCCCAGCGTCCCCAGGCAAGAGAAGAGAAGGCCAAAGGCTAGGGCGGCCGCTGCGGCCGTAGACTGCTCCATGCCGCCCGCTGTCAGCAGGACCGCTAGGGATGCTTCGTGGACGCCTATGCCCCAGATGGAGAGGGGTAGGAGGGAGAGGGTCGCGCTGACGAAGGCGGCCACGGCCAAGAAGCCAGGGGCCGTGTGGGCCTGGAGGCCGTACAGGAGGAGGCCCAGCGCCCCCAGGTATAACAGGTAGAACGCCAGGGAGAGGCAAAGGGCAGGCCCCAGCAGAACGCTCACCGCGGCCCCCGGCAACAGCTCCCTGAGCCGGCGGGGCAAGAGGCCCCACCAGGCCCGGCTGACGCGTCGGCCCAGGGCCAGACAGCCGAGGGCGACCACGGCGGTCAAGGCTGCGGACCACAGCGGCAGGCGGAGGCTGGCGAGGCCCACGATGGCCATCAGGCCCAGGGCCAAATAGCCAGAGCCGCGCTCCAGGAGCACCGACCTGGTCCCCTGCCACAGGGACATGCTGGCATCGCGGCTGGCCAGATAGGCCCTCATGGCGTCGCCCCCGTAGGCCCAGGGGAAGGCGGTCCCGACGAACATGCCCGCCCAGTAGGTGCGCAGCGACCAGGGCAGGGCCGGCTGCCCGCCCAGGGCCTTCATGAACAGGTGCCACTTGAGGGTGCTCAGGACCTGGGCCACGGCGACAAGGGCCAGGGCCCCCATCACCACGGCGGGGCTGAGGCCTGACCAGGTCTCCAGGAGTCGTCCCGGGGGGATCTGCCACAGGAGCAGACCCAGTAAGGCGAGGGGAGAGGCCAGCCTGGCGGCCAGCAGGACAGGCCGCCACCTGCCGCTACGGCGCGCGGTCCCTGGCCCGCTCATGGTGGCCGGAAGGGCGGCCCGCCCAAGAGCCCTGGTCAAGGCCACGGCCTCACCAGCCCTGGTCCAGCAGCCAGCGGGCGAAGGCCCGCACCCCCTCTTCTACCGGCGTCCGCGGCCGGTAGCCCAGGGACGCCTCTGCCTTGGATATGTCGGCCCAAGTGAGGGGCGGCTCGCCCGCGGGCGGGGGGTGGAATTGCCGACGGGCCTTTCGGCCCAGGGCCTCCTCCAGTAGGTCCACCACCTGGGACAGGGGGACAGGGCGTCCCTGGCCGAGGTTGAAGACGTGGTAGCCAAGGAGTGAGGCATCGATGGCGGCCACGATGCCGTCCACGATGTCGGCCACATAGGTAAAGTCGCGCCTGGCGGACCCGTCCCCGTAAATGGGCAACTCGCGGTCCGCCAGTATGAAGCGGGCAAAGCGGTGGATGGCCATGTCCGGCCGCTGGCGGGGCCCGTAGACGGTGAAGAACCGCAGGGCCACGACGTCCATGTCGGCGGTGGCGGCGAAGGAGGAGCAGAGCGCCTCCGCCGCCACCTTCGAGGCACCGTAGGGCGATAGGGGACGACAGGGCGTGGCATCCTCGCGGGCGGGGCCGTCCTCCAACAGCCCGTAGACCGAGGACGTGGAGCCGAACACCACCTTGGCGGCCCCGAACTCCCGGGCCAGGTCCAGCACGTTGAAGGTGCCCCACACGTTGATGTCCAGGTAGGGCAGCGGGTCCTCCAGGGAATGACGCACGCCTGGGCGGGCGGCCAGGTGCACCACCACCTCCGGCCCGGAGGTGGCAAAGGCAGCGGCCAAGGCCTGGCGGTCGCGGATATCGGCCTCCACCAAGGTGGCGAGGCCGCTGCCCAGGGTGGGGGCGATGTTGGCCCGCTTGACCTCCTCGTCATAGTAGGGGTCGAAGTTGTCGACGCAGACCACCCGCCGGCCCTCGCCCACCAGGCGCTCCACCAGGTGGGAGCCGATGAAGCCGGCTGCGCCCGTCACTAGGATGGTGGGCCGTTGGCCGTTGCCGCTGTGCCAATTGCGGTTCATGTCCTCACTCCTTCGTGGGGTAGGCCCGTGTCGGCGCGGCGGGCGGGGCCTCCAGGGCGGTTGTCGTCGGGTCCCCGCTCTGGGCGGGGAAGGACAGCAGCTCGCAGGCCAGCCCCGCCGCCAGCCCTGCCAGGACGGCCATGGTGGCGGCGCAGGCGGCGACGACGGATGTCACCACAGCCCCCCATTGGCCCGTCGCCAGGCCGGCGGCCACGCCGGCCCCGCCGACCGTTGCCTCGAAGGCGGCCGCCAGGAGGCCCCAGCGCACCAGCCCATGCAGGGGCCTGCTCAGATAATGGGTGAGCAGGTGGACCGTCAGCAGGTCCAGCAGGCCGCTGGCCAGACGCCGCGGTCCGTAGTTGGACCTGCCACCGGCCCTGGGACGGTGCCCCACCTTCACCTCGGCCACGCTGTAGCCGCGCCAGGCCGTCAGGGCCGGCATGTAGCGGTGGAGGCCGCCGTAGAGGGGGAGGCCCTTGGCCACCTCCGGTCGAAAGGCCCTCAGGCCGGAGCCGGCGTCGTGAACGGGGACCGAGAAGAGGCGCCGCTGCAACCAGTTGTAGAGGGCCGAGGGCAGACGCTTGCCCCAGCCGTCGGCCCGAGGCCAGCGCCAAGAGGTCACCAGGTCGTAGCCCTCGTCCAGCTTGGCCAGCAAGCGAGGCAGGTGCTCGGGCTCGTCCTGCAGGTCCGCGTCCATGGTGACCAGCACCCGGCCGCGGGCCACCCTGAAGCCGGAGGCGAGGGCCGCCGCCTCGCCTGAGCGGCGACGGTGGCGGACCAGGACCATCTGTGGGTGGCGTCGCTGTAGCTCGTGGGCCACCTGCCAGGTGCCGTCGTTGCTGCCGTCGTCGACTATTACCACCTCGGCCCGGAGGCCCAGCGCCGTCGTCACCTGCTCTATGCGCTGCAGCAGCGGCCCCAGGTTGGTCTCCTCGTTATGGGCGGGGAGCA
This sequence comes from Dehalococcoidia bacterium, assembly GCA_035574155.1. GTDB lineage: Bacteria > Chloroflexota > Dehalococcoidia > SM23-28-2 > HRBIN24 > HRBIN24. Next base: position 36,671 of record DATLZD010000040.1, read on the forward strand.
CGAAAGAGACGTCCGGCAGCCACCCTTGGCCGTTGGATGGCCACAGGACCTCGGCCACCGGTTCTTCCAGACGCTGCCTCATGTCCTACCGCCTGCCTGTGCCGGGCGTCGGTGTCTATCCAGCCACCAACGGACGTAGCTCTGGACCCCCTGCTCCAATGTCACCTGGGGCTGGTAGCCCAGGAGCTGATGGGCCCTGGTCAGGTCGGCCCATAGAGTCGGGCTCTCGTCTGGCCGCGACGGCAGGTGCCGCACCTTGGGCCGGCAGCCCAGCGCCTCCGCGATGGTCATCATCAGCTCCATGATGGTCACCGGGCGGCCGCCGCTGACGTTGATGGCCTGGAAGCCGTCCAGGGGTGCCTGAAGGGCCAGCACCAGGGCACGGACCACGTCCGAGACGTAGGTGAAGTCCCGGCACTGGGTACCATCGCCGTAGACGGTCACCTCGTCGCCACGGGCGACCTTCTCCACGAAGGACGACACGGCCAGCCCTGGACGTTGCCGAGGGCCGTAGGGCGAGAAGAGCCGCAGCGCGACGACGGACAGCCCGTGCACGTGGGCGAAGGCGTGGGCGAACTGCTCCGCTGCCACCTTGGAGGCAGCGTAGGGCGAAAGGGGCCGCAGGGCCTGCTCCTCGCCGATGGGCACCGACTCTGTCGGCCCGTAGACCGAATCGGAGGAGGCCAGCACCACACGCCGCACCCCCAGGCCGGCGCAGGCCTGGAGGACGTTGACGGTGCCCAGCACGTTGACCTGGACGTATGGCCCTGGGTTCTCCACCGATGCCCTCAGGTTCACCTGGGCCGCCAGGTGGGCTACCGCTCGCACCTGGTGGCCTGCCACGGCCCCTCTCAGGGCCTCGGCGTCCATGAGGTCGCCACAGGCCACCCGTAGGCCGGGGTGGCGGACTGCCCAGCCCATCTCGCTGGGCCAGGTCGCCCGCGGGTCCAGGCGGTCGAAGCACAGGACCCGGTGTCCCAGGGCCAGGAGGGCCTCGATGAGATGGGAGCCGAGGAAGCCTGCCCCGCCGGTTACCATGAACGTTGCGCGGTCCACGTCGTCCCTCACCTACGGTGCCTGCGGAGGATGCCCCTGACGGCCTCGGCCACCGTCAGCGCTTCCTCGTCGCGCAGCGCCGGGTATATGGGCAGGGAGACCACGCAGGGGGCCACCCTCTCCGTGTTGGGGAGCTCTCCCGACAGGTCGCCCAGCAGCCGCCGGTAATAGCTGAAGTGGTGGACCGGGATGTAGTGGACCGAGGCCGCGATGCCCCTCTGCCCTAAGAGGGCTATGAACTCGTCGCGGCCGATGGTCAGCATCTCGGTGCGAAGCCGGACGATGTAGAGGTGCCAGGCGTGGCGGACCTCCGGCCGCACCCTCGGCAGCTCCACCTCTTCCAGGTCGGCCAGGGCCCGGTCATATAGGGACGCCACCCTCTGCCGGGCGGCCAGGAAGTCCGGCAGCTTGCGCAGCTGGTGGATGCCGATGGCGGCAGCGACGTCCGAAAGGTTGCATTTGAAGCCCAGCTCCGGTACGTCATAGTGCCAGTGGCCGTTCCGGGAGTAGCGTGCCCAAGAATCGCGGGTGAGGCCCTGGTGGGCCAGCAGCCGTGCCCTCTCGGCCAGGCCGTCGTCGCCGAGGGTCAGCATGCCCCCCTCGCCGGTGGTCATGTTCTTGCTGGCGTAGAAGCTGAAGGCGGTCATGGGCGCGATGCTGCCGATCGGTCGGCCGCGGTAGCTGGCGCCGGCGGCGTGGGCAGCGTCCTCTATGACCACCGCCCCCTGTCCCGCCGCCAGCCGCAAAAGCTCGTCCATGCGGCAGGGCTGGCCGGCCATATGGACGGGGATGATGGCCCGCGTTCTGGGGCTGAGCCTACGCTCCACCGCCTCCGGGGAGAGGTCGTAGTCATGGACGTCGATGTCGGCCAGGACGGGGGTGGCCCCCACGTAGCGGACGGCGTTGACGGTGGCGACGAAGGTGAAGGGGGTGGTGATGACCTCGTCCCCCGGTCCCACGCCGGCTGCAGCCAGGGCCACGTGCAGGGCCGCGGTCCCGGAAGCGGTGGCGATGGCGTGGCGCGCCCCCACGGCCTCACGGAACTGGTCCTCCAGCCTCTTGACGCGGGGGCCTTCGGTGACCCAGCCATCGCGCAGGGCCTGGGCCACCTCAGCTATCTCGTCCTCATCGATGGTGGGGCGGCTGAAGGGGATGAAGCCTTCCATGGCTAGGCCCCGTTGCCGGCGCATTCGCTCGGTGGCAGGGGGACCAGGGGACGGGTGGTCGCCCGTAGGGCGAGGTCGCTGGCGCTCTCGCGCTGGCCGTTGCCGTCCCTGCACCTCCCCAGCCGACCCAGCCCTAGGCAGACGTAGTCGAAGCCCCTGCGGGGCAGGTCGTGCTGCCGGAGGGCGCCGCGGCAGTCCAGGAGTAGGGGCCTCCTCATGGCGGCGTGCAGCCGTGTCCAGTCCACCTGCGCCAGTCCCGTCCAGGGCAGGGCAATGACCAGGGCATCGGCCCCGGCAGCCGCGTCGTAGATGTCAGCGGCCCAGGAGATGTCCGGGCGAAGGCGCTCCGGCTGCTGCAGCCAGGGGTCGAAGGCCGTTACCTGGGCCCCCGACCTGTGGAGGGCTCCGGCGAGGGCCAGGGCCGGCGAGGCGCGCAGGTCGTCGACGCCCGCCTTGAAGGTGAGGCCCACCACGGCTATCCTTGCTCCCTCCAGCTCGCCCAGCTCCGTCTCCAGGTGCTCGAAGGCCCAGGCCCACTGGCGGCGGTTGGCCGCCAGGGACGCCTCCACCAAGGCCAGCGGTGCCCCGGTCCGGCGTCCCTGCTCGGCCAGGACTGCCAGGTCTTTGGGAAGGCAGGGGCCGCCGAAGCCCAGACCAGGCTCCAGGTAGGCCCTGGGGCCTATGCGCGGGTCCAGGCGCAGGGCCTGGGCGACCACGTAGACATCGGCCCCCACCCGCTCGCAGTGGCGGGCCAACTCGTTGGCGAAGCTCACCTGCAACGCCAGGAGGGCGTTACTGGCATACTTGACCAGCTCGGCGCTACGGGACGAGCAGAAGAGCTTGGGCGCCGGCACCGGGGCCACCAGTCGGGACAGGGCCTGGGCCGTGCCCTCGTCGTCGGCGCCGATGACCATCCGGTCGGGGAAGAGGACGTCATGGAGGGCAGAGCCCTCCCGCAGGAACTCGGGATTGAAGGCGACGCCGCAATCGATGCCCAGGGCTGCCAACTGCAGCCTCACGTCCTCGGTGGTGCCGGGCGGGACGGTGGAGCGGATGACCACCACCGACCGCCCGTGCAGGTAGGGGAGCAGGTCGGCCAGGGCCTCCTCCAGGTTCCTCAGGTCCAGGGGGGTGCCGTCCCAGGAGCCGGTGTCGACGCAGATGAAGTGGTAGCTGGCCCACCCGGTCCGCTCGTCGTGTGCTGTCCTGGCCTCCAGCAGCCCCGCGCCGAGGGCCTGCAGGAGGGCCTCGCGCAGGCCCGGTTCCCCAAAGGGCGCCTCGCCCGAGTTGACGGCGGCCACCAGCGACGGGTCGCGGTCGATGCCCATGACGCGATGGCCCTGCCATGTCAGCCATAGGGCAGTGGGCAGGCCGATCCTGCCCAGTCCGATGACCGTTGCCTTGGGTTCGCCATTGACCATGAATTTCCTCCTGTCGCCGCTGGCGGACGAGGGTGGACTGGGCCGGATGGGCGTCCGTTGGCCGTGTGGCCTGGGGCCGCTGACCGTCTGGCCATCCTGGGCCGTCACAAGCTATAACGCACTAGTCCGCGTGGCCATTACAGGAGAGGAGGGAAGGGGCCTAGGGTGGGGAGCTGAGGATCGCGGGCAGCCGCGGCGTCGCCGCTCAGGGGAGAGGGACGGCGAGGCCTAGCTCCAGGCCGGGCGCTAGGACCTGGGATACGCTAACGACGATGGAGCCGGTGGGCCAAGAGCGCTGGCAGGGCTGCCCGGGTGGGGGAGCGCAGCTTTCCCGCAGTACCCCCCCGAAGCCCTGGACTCCGTCCCAGTAGTTGAAGGTCGCGGCCTGGAACGACCCCGGTGCCTGCGCCCAGGCATCCACCCATCCCGAGCGGCGGCTGACGCCGACTACGAAGTCCCAGCGGTCGGCGGACCCCTGCGGGTAGCGCCGTGTTGCCAGCGCCCCGACCGGTGCATAGGGCGAGCAGCCGCCGGCGTTGCAGGCTGCCAGCCGGTAGTAGAATATGGCCCCGTCCTTGTCCGGTGCCCCCACTAGCATGCCGCCCTCCGCCAGCGCACTCGCCGGGACGTCCAGCGCGGTCACGCCGAAGGTAAAGTCGGCGTTGAGGGCGCCCTGCAGCCGGTAGAAGGTCACGTCGCCGTCCGTAGGGGGGACGATGGCTGCCAGCCCGTAACCCCTGGGCTCGAGGCTGGCGCCCACCGGCGTCGGCGGCACGGGCTGGGCACCCACCGATGCCGACGTGGCCCCGCCCAGCGGGCCACCGCCCACAGCGCCCCAGCGGTAGGACGACAGCACTGCAGCCAGGGGGTCAGCAGGGGTGAACTGGTAGTCGCCCTCGTAGACGCGGTTGCGATAGCTCCAGATGAGGTAGGCCGCCACGCCGTTCTGGAAGGCAGCCGACATCTTGGCGTCGAAGAGCCGCGCCCTGGTCTGGGCATCGAACTGGCCCAGGCTGATGCCTGCCTCGCCGATGATCAGGGGCTTGCCAAGGACGATGGAGTCCTGGATCCGCTCCCGAAGGTAGTCGGGCAGAGGCACCGTCTCCTCGTTGTAATCGTGGTACTCCAACACGTCCAGCCCAGGCAGGGAGTGAAGGCGCCGGTACTCGTCGCCCTGGGTGCCGGGCTGGCCGCTGCCCATGGTGCCCAGGGCCAACAGGTGGTTGGGGTCCAGGGACTTGACATAGGCCGACATATCGGCGGCGAAGGCGTAGAGGGCATCGGGGTCGTGGCGCGTGCGGGTGGCGTCGGTGCTCTCGGCTTCGTTCATGAGCTGCCACATGAGGATAATGGGCTCGTCGCGGTAGCGGGACACGACCCTGCCCACATACTCCTTGTAGGAGATGGGGTAGGAGCCGTAGGGACGGAGGTAGCCGCCCCGGTACCAGTCGGACGTCTTGTAGCCGCCCTCGGTGCAACTGCTCCACTGGTTCTCCAGCACGGGCACCAGGTAGATGTTGTGGCTGCGGGCCAGGGAGATGACCTGGTCGAACCGGGAGAAGTCCCTGCCGGAAGCGGTGAAGCGCTGAAAGGCCCAGAAGCGGACCGCGTTGACACCCATGGCCTCCAGCTCGGCGAAGACCTGCTCCAACTGCGACAGCGTCCAGTCGCTGGAGCAGCCCTGGAGAACGCCCCCCGTGTAGACCGACAGCAGGTTGTAGCGGTTCACGCCCACGAAGCGGACAGGCTGGTTGCCCGCGTAGAGGTCCCGGCCCACGGCCCGCACGAACTGGGGAGAGGGGCTGCTGGTCGCCAGGGCCTCGGCGGCAGGGACGGGGGGCAATTCCCTGCCCATGCCTCCACCGAAGGCGACGGCCAGTGGCAGCAAGGCCAGCAGGAAGGCGGACAGGCGTGCGCCGCGCAGCCGCTCCACGCAACGTGGGACGCCCCCCGCCTTCCTATCGTTACAGGTATGTCGTGCGGGAGTCCAGCGACGTGACGCCCTCCTGTCGGAGGGCGGGGACGGGCCGCTAGCCGCCTGGCGTCCCTTGGCGGCCGAGGCGCTGACGAGCCCAGAGCTCTCAGGAGGGGCCTTCTCCTCGGGTGGGCAGGTGGCCATCGGAGCACCGGTGGGTAACGGGCCTGCTGATGCCCCTGCCGGCACCGGCAGGGGTGGACCTCGTGGCCCACCGCCGCCCGGACGGAGGTCTGGCCTGTCCGCGGCCGCAAGCGGTCGCCGGGCCGCTGCATCAGGGGCCTACCACCTTCCCACCGCCCACCACCAGGGCCACCAGGTCAGAGGTGGAAAGGGTCGCTCCCGGGTTCCCGTGGACGGTCGGGGCATTACCCACGCCCAGGGAGGAGGTCGGGGAACGACGAGTGGGGCCGGCTGCCCAGTTGGCGAGGTGCCAGGGCAGCTGCCGCGAGAAAGGGCCAGAGGGACCACATGCCCCATCTGTCAGCGCCTGCATCGCTGCCGGTGCTGCTGGACGCATGAGCCCCTCCCGCCGCAACTGTCTTAATACCCTAACAGACACGAATGGGCAAGAGGAAATTACACGCTGACGGGCCCCCTGGGGGCCCGTCAGCGCGGCGGCGAGGGTCAGGAGTTGGCCTATTCGTTGAGCATCTTCAGCAGGGCGATGGCCGTGGGCCCGATGCCGACGATGAACAGGGCGGGCAGGTTGCAGAAGATGATGGGGAAGATGAGGAGCACGGCCGCCCGCCGGGCCGCCTGCTCGGCCCGCTGCTGTCTGCGGGTGCGCATCTGCTCCGCCTGCACCCGGAGCACCTGGCCCACGCTCACCCCCATCTGCTCCGCCTGGACGACGGCGTTGACGAAGGCGCTGAGGTCCTCTACGCCGGTCCGCTGGGCCATGTCCATGAGGGCCTGGCGGCGGGGCTTGCCCAGGGCCACCTCCCGCACGGCGGTGCGCAGCTCAGCGGCAAAGGGTCCGGGCACCCGCTCGGCCACCCTCGTCAGGGCGGCGTCCAGCCCCAGCCCCGCCTCCACCATGGTCGTGATGAGGTCGAAGGCGTCGGGCAGCCCCTTCCAGATGGCGTTCTGGCGGCGGCGGACTCGCATCTCCAGCCACAGGTAGGGCAGGGCGGCGCCAGTGAGGGCCAGCAGCATGAGAGGCAGCACCAGCGCGCCGCCGGAGGCGCCCGCCGCCACCGCCAGCGCCACGAAGGCCGCCGGCAGGCCTATGGCCAGGAGGCCCCACTGCAGCAGGAACAGGTTGAACGGGACGGTGCTGCCGGCCATCTCCAGCTTGTGCCGCACCATGGTCAGCAGGCGGGCCGGCAGGAGGGCGGCCGCGACCCCCGAGAAGTCGGGCAGCAGCAGCCGGGAGACGGGCGGGAGGGGCGGTGCCTGGGCCTCGCTTCGATAGCGGGCCAGGGAGCGCACACGCTCTCGCGCCGGGTCCTGCCGCCTCCACAGCAGGGCCAGCGTCAGCAGGAAGACGCTGACGAAGGTGGCGAGCATCGCTACGGCGTTCAACATCCCTTTCGGCCTCCTGCCTTCAGACGTCGATGGCGACGATGCGTCTCATGATGACGATCCCTATTACCTGCCAGACCCCGGCCAAGACTAGCAGGGCCACCCCCACCGGCTCCTCGAGCATCGCGCCGATGTATTGCCGGTTAGCGAGCAACAGGATGGCGGCCAGCACCACCGGCACCAGGGCGGCCACATTTCCCTCCCAGCGCTGCATGGTGGTGATGGTCCTGATCTGGCCCCGGATGCGCTCCCGCTCGCGAATGGTGCGGGCGGTGTTGTCCAGGATCTCGGCCAGGTTTCCTCCCACCTCCCGCTGGACCAGCACTGCCGTGACCACCAGCTCCAGCTCGTAGCTGTGGCAGCGCTGCACCAGGCTCCGTAGGGCGTCCTCCACGCTGGCCCCCAGGTTCGCGTCCTGCAGTGCCCGACCGAGCTCTGGCCCCAGGGGCGGTGACAGGCGGCGTGCCGCTGCCTCCATCGCCTGCAAGAAGCCGAAGCCCGCTCGCAGGGCGTTGGCCATGATGCTCAGGGCCTCGGGCAGCTGCCTCTCGATGCGGCGCAGCCGTCGCTGTTGCAAGAGGCCCAGATAGAGGGACGGGAGGACGTATCCCACGGCGGCCGCCGCCAGCGCCGCCGCCAGCCCGATGGGGCTGCCGCCGACGATGACCAGGGCCAGCAGGAAGGCCGCGGCAGCCACCAAGAGCCGCAGGGCCACGTAGTGGGGCGGGGAGAGGGAAAGCCCCGCCCGCTGCAGCTCCAATGCCAGCCGTGCCGTCCTGCCCTCCGGCCCCAGGAACGGGCTCAGGAGGGGGATGCCCCTCAGTCGACCGCGCAGTACGAGGGCGGGCGGGGCCTGGCGGTGGCCCCTGCCTTCCTTGACCTGACGCAGCCGCCGCAGGCCGGCGTCCTCGCTGCGGGTCATGAGGTAGACGGCCAGGACGCCCAGGGCCACCGACACGGCCACGAACAGGGACGCTAGCACCACCAAGCCGTCCATGCCTTACCACCTCTCCATGGCCGTCTCGGCCATGAACAGCTCCGTGGGCACCTCCACGCCGGCCGCCTGAAAGCGGTCGGCACAGCGGGGGCGGATGCCCATGGCCCCGAACTCCCCCAGCACCCGGCCGTCGCTGGCGACGCCTCGGAGCTCGAAGCGGAACAGCTCCTGCATGGTCACCGTGTGGCCCTCCATGCCCGTTACCTCGCAGATGGAGACCAAGCGGCGTCGGCCGTCGGAGTGGCGGGCCATCTGGACGACGATATGCAGGGCCGAGGCGATCTGCTCGCGGATGGCCTGGACGGGGAGGTCGAACCCAGCCATGAGCACCATGTTCTCCACCCTGGCCAGGGCATCGCGGGGCGAGTTGGCGTGGATGGTGGACATGGAGCCCTCGTGGCCGGTGTTCATGGCCTGCATCATGTCGAAGGCCTCGGCCCCCCGCACCTCCCCCACGATGATGCGGTCGGGCCGCATGCGCAGGGCGTTGCGGAACAGGTCCCGCTGCGTCACCTCGTTCTTCCCCTCCAGGTTGGGCGGGCGCGCCTCCAGGCGCAGCACATGGGGCTGTTGCAGCCGCAGCTCCAGGGGGTCCTCGATGGTGATGATCCGTTCCCGTTCCGGCACGTAGGCCGATAGGGCATTGAGGAAGGTGGTCTTGCCGGTGCCGGTGCCGCCCGAGATGAGGATGTTGAGCCTCGCCCTCACGCAGGCCTCCAGGAAAAGCGCCCACTCCTGCGGCAGGGTGCCCCCTTGGATGAGCTGCTCCATGGTCAGCTTGTCCTTGCGGAACTTGCGGATGGTGATGAGGGGGCTGTCGGGCGCTACCGGCGGGATGATGATGTTCACCCGTGAGCCGTCGGGCAGGCGGGCGTCCACCATGGGCGAGGACTCGTCCACGCGCCGCCCCAGGGGGGCGATGATGCGCTCGGCGATGCGCATGATGTGCTCGTGGTCCCGGAAGCGGACCTCGCTCAGGTAGATGATGCCGTCGCGCTCGTAGTAGACCTCCCGCGGACCGTTCACCATCACCTCCGAGATGGAGGGGTCGCGGATGGCGGGGTCGATGGGCCCGTAGCCCAGCACCTCGCTCACCACCGCCGCCACTATCTCGTCCCGTAGCTCGCCGGCCACCTGGGGGGCCATCTCTCCCAGGAGGGCTCGGGCTGCCATCTCGACGGCGGCCCGGCTGCCCTCGCCGTCCAGGCGCTCCATCTGGGCCAGGTCCACGTCCCGCAACAGCCGCTGGTGGACCTGGAGCACCAGGTCCAGCAGGCGGTCCTCGTCCCGCGGCAGCGGGGCCGCCGGCCGTGGCTGCCGCTCGTCGGCGGCTGTCGGTGGCCGGGTGCCCGGCGGCCGCTGGCGCCATTGCCACTGGTTCATGTTGGTATCCTCCTCCTGGTGGACCTTGGCCTTACGTCCCCAAGCGTCGTCGGCCGCCGTGGCCGGGGAGGAAGCGTAGCAGGCGACGTCCGCTGCTGACCGGCCCGGTGCCCAGCCCGATGCCGCTGAGCCTGGCCGCCAGGGCGCCCACGCTATGGGCCATCTTGGAGTCGGGTGCCGACAGGACCGCCGGCTGGCCCACCTGGGCGCAGTGGTGCACCACCGGGTCGAAGGGGATGGTCCAGAAGACGTCCTGCTCCAGGACCGACCGCAGGTCGTCGTGGCGGATGCCGTTGCTGGGGTAGGTGTGGTTCAGGACCACCTTCACCTTCTCCATGTCCAGGCCCCAGGAGCGCAGGAGGCCCAGGGCCAGCATGGTGTCCTTAAGGCTGGTGATGTCAGGGGTGGTGACCAGCAGGCAGAGGGTGGCCACCTCCATGGCGGCGGCGGTGCAGGGGTTCAGGCCCGAGGGGGTATCCAACACCACGTAGTCCTGGCTCTGGGCGATGAGCTGGACCACCCGTTGCAGGCGTTGGGGCTCCACCTCTTGCCAGGAGTCCACCAGGGTGGCCGTGGGCAGGACCAGCAGGCCGCTGGGGTGGGGCTGCAGGTAGTCCAGCACTCGGTGCCGGTCCAGCTCTTCGGCGCGGCGGGCCACCTGGGCCAGGCAGTGACTGGGGGGGACGTGCTCCAGGCCGAGGAGGAGGCCCACGTCGCCGTAGTTGGGCTCCGTGTCCACCAGGGCCACCGATTGGGCGGTGGCCCGACGCAGGGCCAGGGCCAGGTTCACTGAGAGGGTGCTCTTGCCCACCCCTCCCTTCAGGCTGGCCACGGTGACGACGGTGCCCTGGGCGGGCAGCCCCTCGGTCTGCCGGGCCTGCCGCATGCGCCGCTTCTCCTCGGCCTCGAGCACGGCATAGATGGAGCGGGTCAGGTCCTGCCCCGATACGGGCTTCAGCAGGTAGTCGCGGGCGCCGGCCAACACCGCCCGTCGCATCGCCTCCACGTCCGACAGGGAGGAGCAGACCACCACCGGCGTCTCGGGCAGGGCGTTGGCCAAGGCCTCCACCGTCTGCAGACAGGGCATCAATGGCTCCTCGGCTGCCACCAGGACCACGTCGGGCTGCGCGCTGCGGGCGATGGTGACGGCATCGATGCCCAGCCCCGCCTCGCCCGCCAGGCTGAAGTGTCCCCTGGCCAGGGCCTTCTTGAGGTCGGCCCGGCTGTTGAGGTCCGGGTCTACAATGAGCACCGCCGGCATTTTGGCCATGACCTCAGATCCACCTTTCCATGGATGAGTGCTCCTTGCCCCGCCCCATCAGCGCCGAAGGGTGGGGGCCGTTAGCTGGGGCAAGAAGTCCAGGTTGGTTCCCGGGTACACCGGCACCTCGCCTGTTTCCCCGAAGCGACGCAGGGCCACCCGCAGCTCGCCGTTGCTCAATGCCCAGGCCAGTCGCTGGGCCTGCTCGGGCGTCACCGCCAGGGTGATGGTGGCCGCCTTCGGGTTGGGCTTCACCTGCTCCACCGGGACCCGCGGCGCCTGACCGCCGGAGCCCTGGCCGGCCGAGGGGACCACCGGCTCCACCGCCTGCGCGACAGCCAGGACCTCCACGTCCTGCAGGACGGTCATGCTCAGGAAGTTGTTGAAGTCGGTGCTCTCACTGGGGTTGCCGCTGAGGCCGTAAAAGGTGACGTCGAAGACGCCGATGACGTCCACTCGGTCGCCGGGGCGGACGAGGCCGCCGGCGGCCGTGGCCTCCTCGATGGGGATGGAGACGGCCCGCATGCCCGGGGGCACCACGTAGGAGAGGGGCATGTCGGTGGAGACGGAGGCGGCCGTCACGGAGGGGGCGGCCACGTCCCGTGCCTGGACCTGTTCGCCGGCGGAGATGGGCAGGAGGGCTACCCTGCCCACCGCCAGCTCGGGGCTGCGCAGGGCGCCGTCCACCGCCACCGCCGCCGGGACCTGTCGGACCTCCACCATGTCGGCGCTGATGGTGCTGCCGGGCCCTATGGCCTGCCGGGCCACCAGCACCGGCACTGCGCCATCGCCGCCTGACGAGTCGCTGCCGGAGCTGAGGGCTACGGCCACCAGGAGGGCGGCCACCGCCCCGAAGGCCAGGGCCAGGAGGAGGGCTACCCGTTCCGGCCTGCCCCTGAGGCCTCTGGTCATCGCATTGCCGGCCATAGCGCTTATACCTGCCTTTCCCCCTTGCGGGTCTGCTCACTCGATGAGGACTGCCACCAAGGGCGCCAGGGTGCTGCCGCCTCCGTTGCCCTGCTCGGGGTCCACCTCCAACAGGAAGGCGGGGTCTACCCCGCTGTCAGGGACGAAGTAGCCCCAGACCATGTCCTCCCGCCCGTCCCGGTCGGCATCGAAGCCGCTGCCGTAGGGGTTGGACCTGTCCCAACCAGCGATGTAGAAGGTGCCGACCCGGATGATGCGCACCTGGTCCCGTCCCTGCTGCAGCGGTTCAGTGATGGGGATGAGGACTAGCCGCCCCGGGCAGGTGTCCCTCAGGGATGCCGCCTGCTGAGGAGTGGCAGCATCGCAGGAGGCCCTCCCGCTGGACTGGGGGCCACAGGACGGCACCCCCGCCTCCCCGTAGTTGAGTGCCCGCTGGTAAAGGGCCTCGCAGGTGGTCTGGCCCATCTGCCCCGGCTGGGAGAAGACGTAGACGCTGTCGCCTATCTCGTAGATGGCTGAGGAGCCGCCGGGCCCCACGATGGCGTCGCGGTAGTCGCGGTTGCCGCCCCCGTCCACCCTCAGGGCGTTGAAGTTGCCGGGGGACGCGTTGCCGCCCCCACGCCCCCCGCGTCCCTGGCCGCCCGTCTGGGGCTCGCCCCAATGGAAGGCGTACAGGGCGGCGCTGTCCAGTCCGCAGTCGGGGTCGCCCTCGTCCTGACAGTAAACGCCCCAGGGCATGACGCTGCCGCCCAGGGCCCGGGCGCGCATGGCCGTGGCCGGCTTGGTCACCGTGGGGTCGCCGAAGCCCAGCAGTCGGGCGAAGAGGCTGTGAGAGCGCAGGCTCACCCGCGCCCGCACCGTGTCGGGGCGGCCATCGCCGTCCCGGTCCTGAAAGGTGCAGCACTCCAGGGCGGCCCTGTCCTGCATGTCGGCCGGGATGTTCTGGCGGAACCAGTCCTGGGCCACCTGCCGCGCCGACGCCTCGCCCGCTTGGGGCAGCTCCAGCACGGCTGCCAACACCACCGCGTCGGCCTTGTTCTGGGCGAAGCGCAGGTCGCGCAGCCACACGCCAAGGTCCACGGCGATGGCGCCGGTCATGAGGGCGATGACGGTCAGGCCCAGCATCCAGGCCACGGCCTGGCCCTGCTGGCGACGGTGCAGGCCCTTCAGCAGCTCCATCGCTAGTCGCATGACAGACCTCCGCCCGTGCCGATGGCCGCTGTCTCCAGGCGCATGTCCACCCCCGTGCGCACCGTCACGTCGGGCAGGAAGGGGAAGAAGTTGGACAGGAGGGGGAAGGTGTAGGCCCGCCGGGCGCAGACGACCACCGAATCGCCGCGGTCAGTAGGCGCGCTGGAGGAGGTGCCGTCGCGGTTGCGGTAGGCTACGCCCACGTCCCCGGGCCCGAGGATGCCGCCCGAGGCGTCCACCACCTTGGTGGCGATGTCCTGAAGGGTCCGGTTGCCGCCCAGGGCAGCGTAGCGGGCGCCCTCTCGGGCGGCGTTGGAGACCATCACCCAGTTGCGGAGCAGCAGGCCGAAATCGACGATGGTCAGAAAGAAGAGGATGACCAGGGGCGTAAGGATGAGCATCTCCACCGCTGCCTGGCCGAGGGCCCCCCGCCGTCGCCGCGGGGGGCCGACGCCGCCTGTGCCTCGCCCCTCCGGGGGGCCGTCCCGGTCCGCGCACTGTCCCATCCTTGCGTCCTCGCTCATGTCACTCCTCCGGTGGGGCGGCCTGGGCAGGGCAGGGGGCCCCTCCCCTGCCCAGACATCCCTTCCACCACCGCCCGCTAGTCCGTGGGGTTGAAGTCGACCCCGTCGATGAAGCTGCCCAGGCGGTCGATGAGGCCATCCAGGGCGCCTGAGTAGGCGGTGAACACCAGCGTGGCGATGATGGCCACCACCACGCCGGTCATGACCAGGTATTCGGCCGTGTCCTGTCCCCGCTGGTCTAGGTGTAGACGCGAGAACAGGGGGCCGAGGGCCGCACGAACGAAGCTGGCGAGCACCATGAGGGCCATGTCTGCCTAACCTCCTGTTTGCGGTGCCGTCTGAGTCGTCGGGGGACTGCGGATGGGGGCTGGCCGCGCCGGCTCGGCGTTCCGGGTCGGAGGGGGAAACAGTGCGGGCGACACGCCCAGCCCGAGTGTCCAGTCTCTGCCGCTGTTCTCACCTCCCCGTCGGGGTCAGATGGCGGGGGCCTCGGCCCCTCACCAACCCCTTTAACGCTGCCGAGCGACAGGTCATTACAGAACCGTTCTGTGAGGAGGGAGCTGCGGTCGGACGCTTGCGGCCGAGGGGGACAGGGCGGGGCGGGTCTAGGGACGGGCTTCGGGGGGATGCGCCTCAGGAGGACCGGGGGCGCCGGCGCCGTCGCAGATGCTCCAGGAGCTGCTCCTTGGTGCGACGGCGCCATTCAGGGTCGGGGTTCCCCTCGGAGGCAGGGAGGGACAGGCTCGCCAGCAACGCCTTTATCTCCTCCAGCTGCTGCTCGAGGTGGGGCTTCTTGGCCAGCAGCCGGGCGACGTCCTCGTCGCCGCGCATGAGGGCTTCCACCAGCTCCGAGAGTTGGCGCCGATCGATACGCACAGGCCCCCTATCCCGTGCTCGGGGGGAGGAGGAGGGTCCTCAGGTTGTTGAGGGCACGGAACTGGACCACGCGTACGGCGTTCACGGTCTTGCCGAGGGCAGCCGCCACCTCGTCATACTCCATCTGCTCTACGAAGCGGAGGACCAGCACCGTGCGCTCCTGCGGCTTCAGCTGCAGTATAGCACGCAACACCTGTTCGTGCTGCAGGCTGGTGAGGTAGCGCTCTTCAGGCTGCACCGATGGGACAACCCCCTGGTCCTGCAGGAACTCCAGGGAAGACCCCCGGTGGGAGTTGCGGCGCAGGCGCGAGACCACCAGATTGTGGGCTATGGTCAGCAGCCAGGACAGGAGGGGCCGGTCCCGCCAGCGATAGCGACCGATGGCCTGCCAGGCGCGCAGGAAGGTCTCGGCGGTCAGGTCCTCGGCCTCGCTGTGGTTCCGCATCAGATAGTAGATGTGGCGATAGATGCGGTCCACGTAGAGCTCGTAGATCTCGCCGAAGGCCTCCACCTCACCTTGCTGGCAGCGGTGGAGCAGGGAACGGTCATTCTCCAGCTGGTGACCGTTGGGGCTGACGGCTGGGTCGTCCACCATAGCTCCTTCCTCCCCCTTGTGCTCGACGACCCTCAATGGGCCGCCAGTCCAGATAGACAGGGCCATAACGTCCTCCTCTCTAGCGGTCGTCCTGCTAGCGGATGACCTCGAAGCGAAGACGGTAAGGCCCTAGCTCCAGGAGGTCTCCGTCCTCCAGGACCACCCACACCAGTGGGTGGTCCTGGACGAAGGCTGGCAGCTCGGACGCCAGCACGTGCAGCATGAAGCGGTCTTCGCGCGGCCAGATGCGGGCGATCCTGGCGGCCGTCACCCCCGGCGCCGCCCCCAGGACGATGTCGCAGTCAGGGCCGGGACCGATGGTGACGGCCGCATCGGGACGCAGGTGGAAGGCCTTTCCGGCCAGAGGCCCTTCCAGCACCGTCAGCCGCGCGCTGGGCGGTGCTGACCGGCTGGCCGCCATGGTGGCCGTGGACCCCTTGGCCCTGGTCGGGCCCGCGGGCAGGTCCAGGCGGACGCGGGGCGACCGCCTGCCCTGCGGCGAGCGGGAGGCGGCCGGGACGGCCCGTGCCCGTAGTGCGCTGGTGACGGCCCGCCAGGCATCGGCCATGGGGGGCCGGAGGGCCCGCCAGCCTCGGCCCAGCCCCTGGGCGGCGGCCAGCAGGGCGGCCAGCGCGGCGCCAGCGATGCCCCGGAAGGCCTTGGTCGCCAGGCCGATGGGTGCCCGGGGCGGGCGCGGGCGCTGCCGAAGGGTGGGGGGCCGCGGCGGG
>DATLZD010000041.1:0-11155 GCA_035574155.1 Dehalococcoidia bacterium
CTGCTGGACCGCCAGAACGAGCCGGTGCTGGACGCCCAGGTGGCCCTGCGCTTCTATCGCCTGGCGGCCGACGGCAGCGAGGCCCCGGTGGCCGAGGCGACGGCCCAGCTGGTGACCGTCACCAGGAGCTACGTCCACCGCCACCCCGACGGCACCGTCGAGCGCCACCAGGCGGGCAGCGTAGGCGCCTACGTGGCCTACGTGGACTTCCCCCAGCCGGGCACCTATCAGATGGAGGTGCTGGCCGTGCGCCGGGGCCGGGCCCTGCCGCCGGTCCGCCTGGAGTTCCAGGTGACGGAGGAGGGGGTGGGGCCCAAGGTGGGGCAGCCGGCCCCGCCGTCGCGCCAGCCGGTGCTGAGGGACGTCCAGGACATAGACGACATCGACAGCTCCCTGCCCCATCGCCCCCACATGCACAGCGTCCCCATCGCCGATGCCCTGGGCCAGGGCAGGCCGGTGGTCATCGCCTTCGCCACCCCCGCCTTCTGTGTCAGCCGCCTCTGCGGACCGGTCATGGACGAGGTGATGGACCCCCTCTACGCCAGGTACCGCCAGCAGGCCATCTTCATCCATGTGGAGCCCTACGACCTGCGGGCCGCCAGGGAGGGGCGGGGCCTGATCCTGGCCCGGACCATGCGCGAGTGGGGCCTGGTGAGCGAGCCCTGGGTGTTCGTGCTGGACGGCCAGGGCAGGGTGGCGGCCAAGTTCGAGGGCATCGTCACCCTGGCCGAGGTGGAGTCCGCCCTCCTGCCCCTCTTGGACCAGCCCTCCCGCCCAGCCCCGTAGACAGGGGCCAGGGGGCGATGCGCTCTGGCGCCAGCGGGGGCCGAGATGACCCCGTGGCATCGTAGTGCCGATACCTGTCTCGGGGACCCTCGACTCGGCTGGCACCGCTCTATGCCGGCTGCCTGAACGGGAAACAGGTGCCGAGGGGGGAAGAGTGGGGACAGGCGACAGCGAAGATGGAGAGGCGAGGATGGCACGGGGTGAGGGCATGACCGTGGGGACGGCGGTGGGCAAGGGGGTATCCCTACGAGTGGGAGACCGGTGCTTCTCCTGTACGACGCTCGCTCCAGCTTCGGCATATCCTAGGCCTGTTGCACCGTCCGACCCCCAACGTCGTATCAAGCCCTGTCGCGGCCTCTTGGACCTGACTGGGGAGGTGCGCCCCTTCCTAAGGCAGTTGTGCCGACAGGGCGTAGCTGCCTCACGGGTGCCAGGCGGCCGGGTCGCCAAGGCGGTATACGCAGAGGGCATTGCGGTAGAATACCTTCTCTAGCAGCTCCCGCTCTAGCCCCAGCTCGATGATGGCCTGGGCATTGGCGCGGATGCTGGGCAGCCCTGGCCAGTCGGAGCCGAAGATGAACTTGTGCGCCAGCCGGGCCAGGTCATAGCGGGCGAAATAGTGGGGCAAGCGCTTTGGTGGTAGGCCCGATAGTTCTATCCAGACGTTAGGGTACGCCTGGGCCATGAAGGCAGCAGCATCGTACCACCAGCCACGGCCGCCGTGGGCTAGTACCACTGTCAGGTCGGGGAAATCGCGTACGACGTCGAGGACGTGGGCAGGGTCGGTGAAGCTGTTAGCGGCCCCGGGAAACACGCTGGTGCCGAAGTGGACCACCACCGGCAGCCCCCGCTCCTGGCAAAGGGCGTAGGCCGGGTAGAGCATGCGGTCGTTGACGGCGAAGGCCTGGTGCACCGGGTGGATCTTTAGACCCACCGCGCCCAGGGACAGTTGACGCTCCAGCTCCTGGGCCACGGGATAGTGGAAGTAGGGGTTGACGTTGGCCAGGAAGTGGAAGCGGCGGGGGTTGTACTCTATCAGCGGGAGCACGTCCTCTACCGGCTGGATCCCCGTCACGCGGGGGCTGTACTCGCACATGACCACCGCCACATCCACGCCCTCGGACTCCAGATAGGCATCGAAACGCTCGGGGACGATACGTCCCTCCTCGTCGTGGATATCATCTGGGTGGTAGCGGTCGAACCCGCGGGTGTAGACCTGTGGGGGCATCTTCAGCGTAGGGAGGCGTACCGGGTGCAGGTGGACGTCAATGAGGGGGATGCCGTCGATCATCGTCCCTCCTGCTGCCGCAGCTTGTAGCGCTGCACCTTGCCAGTGACGGTCTTGGGCAGGTCCTGGACGAACTCCACCATGTGGGGGTACTGATAGCGCTGGAGGCGGGACTTGCACCATTCCTGTAGTTCCTCGACGAGGGCGTCGGAGGAGGTGGTACCCTCTTTGAGTACGACGAAGGCCTTGATACGGGTGAAGCCCTCCACCTGGATGCCCACGACGGCCGCTTCGAGGACGGCGGGGTGCTCCATGAGGGTGTTCTCGATCTCGATGGGCGAGACCCAGAGGCCGGAGACCTTGATCATATCGTCGGCGCGGCCCTCGTACCAGTAGAAGCCCTCCTCGTCCATGCGGTAGCGGTCGCCCGTCCGGACCCACTCGCCCTGGAAGGTGGCACGGGTCTTCTCGGTGTGGTGCCAGTAGTAGGCGAAGGCGCTGCCTCCCTTCACGTAGAGGTCGCCAGCCTCTCCCACCGACACGGGCTCGCCTTCGGGGCTCAGGAGTCTCAGCTCGTACCCAGGCACGGGTCGCCCGCTGGAGCCGGGCCGCACCTCCTCGGGACGGTTGGAGCAGAAGATGTGTAGCATCTCGGTGGAGCCGATGCCGTCCAGGATGGTGAGCCCGAAGGTGTCTTTCCAGCGGTGGAACACTTGGGGCGGCAGGGGCTCGGCGGCGGAGACGCAGAGGCGGACGGAGGAGAGGTCGTACTTGCCAGCCTCGGGGGAGTTGAGGATGGCGTTATAAAGGGTGGGGACGCTGAAGAAGAGGGTGGGGCGGAAGCGCTGGATCGTCTCCAGCACCCCGTCAGGCGTGGGCGGGCCCGACCGCAGAACCGTAGTCGCCCCCACCCAGTAGGGGAAGGTGAGGTTGTTGCCCAGCCCGTAGGCATGGAACAGCTTCGAGGTGGAGAAGGTGACGTCGTCCTCACGGATGCCGAGCACCTGGAGCGCGTAGGTCTCACAGGTGTAAGGGATATTGCGTTGTAGGTGGACGACGCCTTTTGGTCTGCCGGTGGAGCCAGAGGAGTAGAGCCAAAAGGCCATATCATCGCGGTGGGTGTCAGCGGGCGGGCACTCGCCCTGGTGGGCCTGGAGGAGCTGCTCGAGGGTGAGGGCGCCCTCGGGTGCGGGGCCGTTGGCGATGATGAGGAGGGGTGGCTGGCGGAAGGAGTGGACAGCCTGCTGAAACTTGGGCAGGAAGGGGTGGTCGACGATAGCGGCCCGGGCATAGGAGTCCTGCAGAAAGAAGGCGAAGTCGTCGGGCCTGTAGAGGGGGTTGACGGGGACAGGGACGGCGCCGGCCCTGATGGCGCCGAGGAAGACTATGGGGAAGGCTGGGGAGTCGTCCAGGACTAGCAGTAGGCGCTGCTCGCGCTGCACGCCGAGGTCCCTGAGGGCGTTGGCGAAGGCGCAGGTCTGCTGAAACAGCTCCTGATAGGTGAGGGAGGCGTCTTGCCAAAGGACGGCCGGTTTGGATCCTCGGCCCTGCTCCAGGTTGCGGTCGAGGATGGTGCTGACGTTGTAGCGCTCGGGCACCTCGTAGGCCATCGCCTCACCCCCTCAGGTGGCGGTGCGGACCACCACCGACCGTGTTTCAAGGTAGTATTCCAGCGCCTCGCTACCGTGTTCGCGGCCGAAGCCACTCTGCTTCATCCCTCCGAAGGGCAGCTCGTCATAGATCTTCTGGGCAGAATTGACCCAGGTGTAACCCGCCTCCAGGCGGTGGGCAGCGTAGGAGGCCCGGTCCAGGCTGCGGGTCCACACGTAGGAGCCCAGGCCGTAGATGGAGCTGTTGGCCAGCTCGATGGCCTCGTCCAGGTCCTTCACCGGCCAGATGGGCAGCACCGGCCCGAACACCTCCTCCCTCGCCACTCGCGAGTCGTGGGAGGGGGAAAGGAGGACAGTGGGCTCGTAGAAGAAGCCCTTCTCGAACAGATCGCCCTCGGGCCGCCTACCGCCGTGCAGCACCCTAGCGCCGGAGGCGATAGCGTCCTCCACCTGCTCCTCGATGATGCGGCGCTGGCGGTCGGTGTGGAGCGGCCCCAGCATGACCCCCTCCATGGTGCCCGGGCCTATGCGCAGCCTCTGGACGCGGGGCAGGAGCTTCTCCAGGAACTGGTCCAGGACGTTCTCGAACACGTACAGCCGCTTGACCGCCACGCAGGCCTGGCCGCAGTTGAAGAAGCGACTGACGCTGGCGGCGCTGGCCGCACCGTCCAGGTCGGCATCGTCGCAGACGATCATGGGGTCGGAGCCGCCCAACTCGAGGGTGACCCGCTTCACGGTGTCGGCCGCGAGGGCCATGATGCGCTTGCCGGTGGCGGTGGAGCCGGTGAAGGCCACCTTGCGCACCAGGGGGTGGGTGACCAAGGCCTCGCCGGCCACCGGGCCGGTGCCGGTGACGACGTTGAAGACGCCGGCGGGTATACCTGCCTCGTGCATGATCTGGGCGATGCGCAGGGTGGTGAGGGGGGTGGTCTCGGCAGGCTTGGCCACCACCGTGTTGCCCGTCACCAGGGCCGGCCCCAGCTTGTTGCCCAGCAGGGTGGTAGGGAAGTTCCAGGGCACGATGGCCCCGACTACGCCCAGAGGCCGCTTCAGCACCAGGCCGTAGGTGTCCTCGTCCAGGTCGGGCACATAGCTGCCCCGGATGTTCTTGGCCAGTCCGGCGTAATGGTCCAGGGTGTCCACGAAGCGGCGGATCTCAATACGGGACTCGCGCAGGGGCTTCCCCTGTTCGCTGGTGAGCAGCTGGGCGAGTTCGTCTACGTGTGACAGCACGGCACGGGCAGCTGCAGCCAGCAGCTCGCCGCGGCGGGCAGCTGGCATGTCCCACCAGCCTGGGAAGGCGCGGTGGGCCTCCTGCACGGCGGCGTCCACCTGTTCGGCCTCGGCCAGGGGCACCGTGTCCACCACCTCGCCGTTGGCGGGGTTAATGACTGGCAGGCGCTCCAGACTCGGAAACTCCACATATCTGCCACCGATGAACATCTCTGCCATTGCTTTCTTAACCTCCTTTGTAGGATCGTGACATTCGGGTGATTCGAACGAGGAGCTGTCCCACCCCGCCTGTGCCCATCATATCGCCATCATTTGTTGTAAGAGCTGGCGTTGCGAGCGCAGGGACTCAGGCCGACCCTCGTACACGACCTTGCCTTGTTCCATCACGTATACCCGGTCGGCTACGTTCAGGGCTATGTCCAACTTTTGCTCTGCCAGCAAGATGGTCATTCCCTCCCTCCGCAGGGTTTGAATAGTCTCCTCGATGCGCTGCAGGATTGCCGGGCTCAGACCCTCTGAGGGCTCGTCCATTAGCAGGACCTTCGGATTGCGTACGAGAGCCCTAGCGATGGCCAACATCTGCTGCTCTCCACCCGAGAGGGTCACCGAAGGGGCGTTGCGCCGCTCGTAGAGGCGAGGGAACAGCTGGTAAACTCTCTCAATCGTCCAGGGACCAGGCTGATAGGCCAGCGATAGCTCCTCTTGAGGCGTCAGCCCAGGTATGGGTCGTCGCCCCTGGGGGACGAGAGTCAGGCCAGCCTGGGCCCTCTGCAAAGGGGAGAGCCCAGACACATCCCTCCCTTCCAAGGCTATGCGCCCCGACCACGGTCGCACTAGGCCCATAATGGTGTGCAGCAGCGTGGTCTTGCCCATGCCGTTTCGGCCCAGGACAGCTACCACCTCTCCCTGACACACTTCCATGTCGACTCCGTGGAGAACCTGGGCATCGCCATAGCCGGAGACGAGTCCGGAGATCTGGAGAGCTGCCGGGACCGACTCTCTCTCGCTGGGGGCAGCCGCTTCCACTTCTTCTTCCAGCACGCGCCCGGCGTATACCTCCAGGAGGCGAGGGTCGTTGCGTACCTGTTCGGGATCGCCTTCCAGCAACACCTCGCCGTGGTGCAGGACGGTCATACGATCGGCGAAGGAGTAAGCAAAGGCCAGATCGTGCTCGATAAGCAGGACGGTCAGGGTGCGGGGCAACTCCATTAGGATGTGGCCTATGCGCCTCCTTTCTACCTCCGAGAGGCCGGCCAGCGGCTCGTCCAGGAGTAGGAGCCTAGGGTCCTGGGCGAGGGCCATGGCTAACTCCAGTTGTCGACGGTCGCCATGGGCGAGGGCTCCGGCGGGCTGCCGCGCGTGCTCCGCTAGCCCTACTCTCTCCAAAGCGCCGTACGCCTCCTCTTGCAGCTCAGGCGCGCGCTCCATGGGTGTAAACGGCCACCAGCGCTGGCCACGGCGCAAGGCCAAAAGGGCGAGCATTACATGCTCGAGACACGATTTCTCCGGAAAAAGGCTGGAGACCTGGAACGTGCGGGCCACTCCCAGCAGCGAGACCTGCTCAGGCGGCCGCCCATCGATCCGGCGGCCATCGAGATAGACGGCCCCCTTATTAGGTCGTAGCTCGCCGCTAATGACGCGGAAGAGCGTCGTCTTGCCGGCACCGTTGGGGCCGATGATGGCGCGGCGCTCCCCCCTCTCCACCGTGAGGGAGACGTCCCGCAGGGCCTGCATACCCCCGAAAGCCTTAGACACGCGCTCTACGCGCAGCTCCGGCATTGCTTCCTCTCACCATGAGGTGCTGGAAGCGTCCCGCGGCCTGCCATGCCTGTCCAGCCAGGCCAGCTATGCCGCCACGACCCCAGAGCACGACCCCCACCAGCAACAGACCGAGAACCAAGTTCCAGAACTCTGTGCGGGCGCTGGCCCAAGACCCCACGGCTACGTAGAGGCTGGCTCCTACTATCGGCCCCCACAGGGCACGCCGGCCGCCCAACAGTACCACCACCAGCATCACTCCCGATACCACCCAGTAGAAGTCACGGGGGTGGACGAAGCCTCGTTCATGAGCGGCCACGGCCCCCGCTAAGCCCGTCATGGCCGCTGCGAGGGCGTAGGCAGCCAGGCGGTATGTGAACACTGGGTACCCCAGAGCCCGGGTTCGGGCCTCGTTCTGCCGGGCTGCGTCCAACACCTGTCCCACCGGTGATCGCACCAGTCGCGACAAGAAGAGGTAGCCTGCGCCCAGGAAGGCGACGGCCAAGCCGTAGAGTGCACGATGATCCTGGAACCCCGCTAGGCCGGGGATGCCAGAGATACCGTTGTCACCATTAGTCAGTCCCCGCCACTGCAACGCCAGCACATAGGCTAGCTGGGCGAAGGCCAGTGTCAGCATGAGGAAGAAGATGCCGTGGCTGCGCAGCGTGAAGATGCCCGTAGCGACGGCGAAGGCGGCAGGTACCATGGCCGCTACCGGCAGCACCAGCCATGGCCAGGGCCCTATGTGGGTGGACAGAAGGGCAGCAGCGTATGCCCCCAAGCCCCAGAAGGCGGCGTGCCCTAGAGAGACCATGCCTCCCCAGCCCACCAGCAGCCCTAACGACATGGCGGCAAGCGCCAGGGTCACCGTTTCCAGCCCCAGATGCAGAGAGTAGCCGCCGGCCAGGGGCGGCATGCAGGCGAGGCCGGCAGCCGCCGCCAGGGCTGCCGTCCTGACCATGGCCCGTGCTAAAAGGGCATGCCTCATGCCGCTCGCTTGCCCAGGAGGCCCTCCGGCCGCCAGATGAGCACCAGGGCCAACAGCCCGAATATCATGGCCACTGTGAACTCGGGAAAGAACAGCTTGCCGTAGGAGTCGGTGAGGCCTACCAGTAGTGCTGCCCAAAAGGCCCCCTCAATGCGTCCCAGCCCCCCTATCACGACCACCACCAGGGCTAGCAGCAGCATCTCGAAATCGCGGCCTGGGGCTAGGGCCTGTCGGGGCAGCCCCACCGCGCCGCCAAAGGCGGCCAGGGCCACGCCCAACGCGAAAGTCAGGCGCAGCACCGGCCCCGTTGGCACACCCAGTACCTGCACCATCTCCTGGTCCCCTGCAGCAGCCCGTATCATGGCGCCTAATCGAGTCCTCTGTAGGAGCAGCCAAAGGAGGCCGAAGACCAAGAGCCCGACGCCAATGATCACCAGAGGATAGGTGGGGTAGACGAAGTCGCCTATTTCGATGGGGCGGTCGAACGGGGCCGGTGCAGCTACGCTACGGATGTCGCCCCCCCAGCCAGCGCGAGTGGCATCGGCAATGATGAGGGCCAGGCCGAAGGTGACCAAAACCTGGTCCAGCTCGCGTCCATGGCCGTGCAGTCGGCGCAGCACTAGCAGGTCGGCGGCCACTCCTAACGTCGCTCCCACCGCCGGTGCGATGAGGATACCGAGCCAGAAATTCCCCAGTTCGTTCAGGACCGTGAAGCCCACGTAACCGCCGATGACGAATAGTCCGCCATGCGCAAGGTTGATGAACCGGCCCACTCCGAATACCAGCGACAGCCCCGCCCCCAGCAGAAAGAGCAACATGCCATAGGACAGGCCATTGAACAAGGCAGAAATGTACTGCATAGCTCTGCGGTCGCCCCGCGTCCCTAGCCCGGGTCTCTGACGCGGCCTAGGTCGCTCACCACCACGTTCACTATCTGGCCGCCCTGTTCGCGTACCTGACGGAGGTACACGTTCTGGATGACGTTGTGGGTGACGGGGTCGAACTCAAATAAGCCTCGGGGGCTATCGAAACGCACCGCTTCGGCTGCCCGGACCAGTCGGTCGGGGTCAGATGTGTCGCCGTTAACAGCATTGAGGACTTCCACGATGACCCGCGCCCCGTCATAGGCCTGAACGGAGTATACACTAGGCAACTCATTATAGCGGCGGCGGTACTCGTCAACGAAACGACGGTTGGTGGGGTTGTCCAGCGTCACCGACCAGTGAAGACTGCTGTAGGTATCGAGAGCATCTCGCCCGACCGATTGGAGTACCTCCTGTTCCACCATGAAACCTGTGACGGCCAGCGGTATGCGGCCGCGTAGGCCTGCCTGAGCGAACTGCCTGAGAAAAAGAACGGCGTCGCTGCCTGCGGCGAAGCCGTAGACGGCGTCCGGCCTTGCCGCCCGGATCCGGTCGATGACGCTGCTGAAGTCCGAGTTGCCCAAGGGGAAAGCGATTTCGTCCAGCACCTGTCCGCCGGCTGCGGTGAAGCTCTCTTTGAAGGCCGCTCGGCTCTCCTGGCCGAACCCATAATCGGCGTACATTATGGCCACCCGTTTAGTCAGGTTGTCAGCCACCCACTTACCCAAAGGAAAGCTCACCTGCCAGCTAGTGAAGGAGGCACGGAAGATGTAGGGGCTCTTGCGGCCGCGAGTCAGGTCATTGCCGCCAGCATTGGTGATGATGGAGAGGGTGCGGCTCTGGTGCAGCAGGTCGCGCATGGCGTAGACGGCCGCGGTGCTGACAACGCCCGTGAAGACCTCCACCCGGTCGGCCTCAATAAGCTTTCGGGCGCGGGTCAGGGCGACGTTGGCGTCTCCGGTCTCGTCCTCGGTAATGAGCTCGATGCGGCGGCCGCCAGCGGTGAAGTTGACCTGCTGGAAGTAAAGATTGTAGCCGTTAAGCATGTCGCGGCCCAGCGCGGTGTAGACGTCGCTGGTGGGCACCAGAACGCCCACCTTGACGGGCGGCCCACTAGGGGCCGGAGCGGCGCCCCTCGGGGCGGGAGTGGGGGTCGTGGCTTGCTCCTCTTCACAGCCCAGCACGCCAGCCACGGCCAGCCCCGCCCCTAGCTTGAGAAGGTGGCGGCGAGACAGTGTCCTGCTCAGCATGGGCCCCCCTCCTTGCAGCTCACCTCTGCTCGGTATTGCCATCGACAGGGCTGATGGCGACCCCAGTCTAACTGTCCGGTCAGGAAAAGTCAACGGGCTGTACTCGTCCTGTACATTGAGACGAGGGTGGGCGGCCAGCTCTGGGTGCTGGTCTCTAAGGTGCTGGGCAGAGCTCCTGCCCCGTAAGGCCTGATGAGGCCACAGGCGGTTGTAGGACTCGCTCCAGGCCTGCACCAGGGGTCTCAGCTCCCTGAGGGTCCAGGGCAGGTCATAGGCCCCGTAGGACCCGTAGCGCCAGCTGCCCTGGGCCCTCTCCAGTTGCTCTTGCCTCCTGGGGGAGCGGGGAGGGGTCAAGAAGGGTCTGATGCCCAGCCTCCGGCGCTCCTCCCCGAACCGGGCCCCCAGTTCGGACCCCCCGTCCACCTGGATGGCCCAGACTTGCCGCCTGGACGGTGGCCCGGCAGCAAGTCTGGGCCACGTCCCAGCGGTCCACCACGTCCTCGGCCGGGAAGTGCCTGGAGGTGACTCCTGGCAGAGGGGAGACCGCCAGGGTACCTATCCGTACCAGCTCCCCCGGCGCCCTGGGCCGGTTGCCCCTGGGCAACGGCTCTGCCCAGGGGCGCTTGTGCCTCCCCTTGTCCCTCTTTGCCCTCTTCAGGGCCCAGGCCCTATCCCCCCAGGTAGGGGAGGATGCGCCCCACGGTGGAGACGGAGGCCTGGCATCCGTGGCCCCGCAGGAGGGGCGCCAGCCTGTCCTTGCCGAAGGCGGGGAACCAACGCCTCAGGAGGGCGCCCGCCTGGGGCGTCGGCCCCTGTCCTGCAGCCCCAGGAAGGCCCTCCTCCCTGTAACGCCTCCGCCAGCGGCGCAGGGTGGAGCGTGGCAGAGTGTTCGGGGTAGTCCCACCGCCCGCATTGGGGGCCACCTCTTGTCCTTAGGTCTTAATCACCCCAGAGGGTTGGCCTCCTTCTCTTACCTTCTACCCCTACCCCTCCTTCATCCCCCGGCTGAATATCCCTGAACGAGCACCTTCGTTGACGCTAGGACGGGACCCACAATACAATGCATGTGCTGACCGACCGGTTAATATCCTCTACGGAGGTAAGCGATGGCGGTGGACTTTGAACATGAAGCGGGCATTGGTTACATAATCCTCAACCGCCCG
Organism: Dehalococcoidia bacterium; assembly: GCA_035574155.1. Taxonomy (GTDB): domain Bacteria; phylum Chloroflexota; class Dehalococcoidia; order SM23-28-2; family HRBIN24; genus HRBIN24. The sequence goes on from DATLZD010000041.1 coordinate 10,880, forward strand.
CCGGCTAATAGTTACGACTACGCCTTCATGGACGAGTTAGGACGGGCTGTAGCCGCTGCCGCCGACCATCCGGATGTGAAAGTCGTAATAGTGCGCAGCGCACTGGACCGCTTCTTCTCAGCTGGGGCCGACGTGAAGGCCTTCAGCGAGAACGCCCCTGAGCGCAACATGGACATGATCAGGCTGGCCCATCACGTGCTGGGGCGCATCGCCCGCATCCCCAAGGTGTTCATCGCCCAGATCGCCGGCCACGCCGTGGGTGGCGGCCTGGAGATA
>DATLZD010000042.1:0-8195 GCA_035574155.1 Dehalococcoidia bacterium
GAGAGTAGAGGGCGCGCGCCCAGCCCCGCCAGCGGCGTCGACCCAGGTAGACCGACGCCAGCACCAGCACCATCAGGCAGGCGCCGGCCAGGACGATGGCCGGCGGGCCTGCCCCCTCCACGAGCGCCAGGTATGCGCCAAGGGCTGCCAGCACGATAGTGGCGAGAGCCAAGAGGGGCCTCAGGTCCCCGCCGGACACGGCTCACCCCTCAGGCAGCGGTGGGGCTGCCTCCCCCACCTCACCCCTCGAAGCGGTAGCCCAGGCCCCGCACGGTGATGATGCGGGTGGGTTTGCCGGGCGTCTCCTCGATCTTCTCTCGCAGCCAGCGCACGTGCACGTCCACGGTGCGGGTATCGCCGGCATACTCGTAGCCCCACACCTGGTCCAGCAGCTCCTCGCGACTGAAGGCGCGGCCCCGGTGCCGCATGAAGAAGGCCAGCAGGTCGAACTCCTTGGGCTTCAGCGGCAGGGGGGCATCGCCGCGATAGGCCTCTCGCCGCCTCAGGTCGAGGCGGAGGTCGCCCGAGACGATGGTGTCCCCTTGGTGCTGCAGGCCCTGGGCACGGCGCAGGAGTGCCCGCACCCTGGCCAGTAGCTCGCGCATGGAGAAGGGCTTAGCGACGTAGTCGTCGGCCCCCAGCTCCAGCCCCACCACCCTGTCCGTCTCGTCGCCCTTGGCGGTGAGCATTATGATGGGCACCGAGGACTCGCGGCGCAGTCGGCGACAGACCTCGAAGCCGTCCAGGCCCGGCAGCAACACGTCCAGGATGACCACGTCGGGCGACTGACTGCGGGCCAACTGGAGGGCGGTCTCGCCGTCGGCCGCCTCCAGGACCTGGAAGCCCTCCCTCTCCAGGGTGTAGCGGAGGGCAGCCACCAGGGTAGGCTCGTCGTCCACCACCAGGACCTTTCTCGCCATCGCAAGGCCATTATAGGCCACCGCCTGGGCACCATCGTTGACACAGGTCGGGGGGCGTGTTAGCATACGCACTCGACAACAGAATATGGCCCCTCTTATCCAGAGTGGTGGAGGGAACGGCCCGGTGAAGCCCGGCAACCGGCCGGGGCCTGCCTGAGGGAGGCCCCTGCAGCGGTGCCAACGCCGTCCCCGCCTCCGGCGGGGGACGATAAGGGGGAGAAAAGGCGAAGCAAGGCCTCTTCTCGACACCGGAAGGGGCTTTTCTTTAAGCCAGGCGGAGGCGAAGCAGGGGTCGAAGGACGTAGCGCCAGGCCACGGCGGTCGGGAGGAGCCAGGGCACTATCTTGGGCAGGAGGTCTGGCGGCATGTCCTTCGCAAAGAACCTGCGCTGCCGCGAGTGCGGGCGGCTCTACCCGCTCGACCCCATATACGTCTGCGAGTTCTGCTTCGGCCCCTTGGAGGTCATGTATGACTACGAGGCCCTGCGTCGGCACATATCACGTCGGCGCATCGAGCAGGGGCCCCTGACCATCTGGCGCTACGCCGACCTCCTGCCCGCCGAGGGCGAGCCGGTGGACATCGGTGCCGGCTTCACTCCGCTCCTGGAGGCCCGCAACCTTGGCCGCGCCCTCGGCCTTCGCCATCTTTACCTCAAGAACGACTGCGTGAACCCCACCTGGTCCTTCAAGGACCGGGTGGTCTCGGTGGCGGCCACCAAGTCCCGAGAGTTCGGCTTCGATACCCTGGCCTGTGCCTCCACCGGCAACCTGGCCAACTCGGTTGCGGCCCACGCCGCCCGCGCCGGCCTGCGAGCGTTGGTCTTCGTGCCCGCCGACCTGGAGGTGGCCAAGATCCTGGGATCGGCCATATACGGGCCGGTGCTGGTGGCGGTGCGCGGGTCCTACGACGACGTGAACCGCCTGTGTAGCGAGCTGGCCGAGAAGTACCGCTGGGCCTTCGTCAACATCAACGTCCGCCCCTACTATGCCGAGGGGTCCAAGACCCTGGGCTACGAGGTGTGCGAGCAGCTGGGCTGGCGCGCCCCCGACCACTGCATAGTTCCCGCCGCCAGCGGCTCCCTCTTCACCAAGATCTACAAGGGCATCAAGGAGCTGGCCTGGCTGGGCCTCATCGAGTGGCGACGGCCCCGCATGAGCGCCGCCCAGGCCCTGGGCTGCTCGCCCATCGTGGAGGCCTGGGACCGGGGCAGCTTCGACATCCGGCCCCAGCGGCCCAACACCATTGCCAAGTCCCTGGCCATCGGCAACCCCGCCGATGGCTACTACGCCCTCAAGGTGCTGGCCGAAACGGGCGGCTATGGGGTGGCGGTCAGCGACGAGGAGGTGGTGGAGGGCATCAAGCTCCTGGCCGAGACCGAGGGTATCTTTGCCGAGACGGCCGGGGGCGTGGTGGTGGCCGCCCTGCGGCGCCTGGCCCGCGAGGGACGTATCGACGCCGACGAGACCGTGGTAGCCTTCATAACGGGGGCCGGGCTGAAGACGGCCGAGGCCGTCCAGGGCGCCCTGGCGCAGCCAGTGCTGGTGGACCCCACCATCGCCTCCTTCGAGGAGGCCATCGCCCAGCGGCAGGGTGCCCTGCCCACCGCCCGCGGCTAGGAGTCAGCGGTGGCCAAGCAGAGGGTCAAGTTCACGTTCCCGCCACACCTCATCCAGGAGCCCATCATCTGGCGCCTGGGCAGACAGTTCGACCTGGTCACCAACATCCGCCGGGCCGACGTGACCGAGGACCGGGGCTGGGTGATACTGGAGCTGGAAGGGGAGATGGAGGAGATCGAGCGGGGCATCCGCTGGGTCCAGGAACAAGGGGTTCGGGTGGACCCCGTCCCGGGCGACATCGTGGAGGGATAGAGGAGAGGCGATGAGCGTTACGGTGCGCATCCCCACACCGCTGAGGGCCCTCACCGGCCAACAGGACGTAGTGATCGGCGACGGCAGCCGCCTGATCGAATGCATCGAGGCCCTGGACGCCCGTTACCCAGGCATCAAGGAGCGCCTGGTGGACGAAACGGGCCAGATCCGCCGCTTCGTCAACATCTACGTCAACGGCGAGGACGTCCGCTTCTTGCAGGGGCTGGATACCCCCCTGAAGCCCGGGGACGAGGTGAGCATCGTCCCCGCCGTGGCCGGGGGCTGAGGCCCCACCGCCCTGTCCTTGCCCCGCCCCTGTGGGGCATGGTATGATTGTTGACGGGATTACTCTACTTTTTGGGGGAACGGACGGGGCATGCGCGTCTCCACCAAGGGCGACTATGGGATACGGGCCCTCATCGAGCTGGCCCACCACTACGGCGAGGGGCGGCCCATCCAGAGCAGCGAAATAGCGGCCCGCCAGAAGATACCCGAGTCCTACCTGGAGCAGCTACTGGCCACCCTGCGCCGCGCCGGCTTTATCCGTTCCATCCGGGGGCCCGCCGGCGGCCACGCCCTGCTGCGGCACCCCGACGAGATCCGCGTCAGCGAGGTGGTGGAGGCCCTGGAGGGCAAGATCATGCCCATCGAGTGCCTGGACGAGGCCTCCGAGTGCACCCGGACCGGCGGCTGTGCCCAGCGGGAAATGTGGGAGCGCGTCCAGCAGGCCATACTGGAGGTGCTGGAGAGCACCACCATCGGCGAGCTGGCAGCCAGGGACAGGCAGCGGGCCGTCAAGGCCGACCGTTATGTCATCTGAGGCGGGACAGGAATGCCTAGGCGCGGCCGGATAGCCGATAGCGTCCTCGACCTCATCGGCGACACCCCCATGGTCCGCCTGCGCAGGGTGGTGCCCGAGGGGGCGGCCGAGGTGCTGGCCAAGGTGGAGTCCCTCAACCCGGCCGGCTCCGTCAAGGACCGCATCGCCCTGGCCATGATCGAGGACGCCGAGCGCCGTGGCCTCATCAAGCCGGGCGACACCATCGTGGAACCCACCAGCGGCAACACGGGTATCGGCCTGGCCATGGTGGCCGCCGTCAAGGGCTACCGCCTCATCGTCACCATGCCCGAGGACATGAGCCTGGCCCGGCGCGACCTGCTGGCGAGGTTCGGCGCTGAGGTGGTGCTCACGCCGGCCATCGAGGGCATGACGGGGGCCGTGTATGCCGCCGAGGAGCTGGTGCGCAACAACCCGGGCTACTTCATGCCCCAGCAGTTCGAGAACCCGGCCAACCCCGAGATCCACCGTCGCACCACTGCCCTCGAGGTGCTGGAGGCCACCGAGGGCCGGCTGGACGCCTTTGTGGCGGGCGTGGGCACCGGCGGCACCATCACCGGCGTGGGGGAGGTCCTTAAGGAGCACGATCCCAACATCCTGGTGGTGGCGGTGGAGCCGGCCCGCTCGCCAGTGCTCCAGGGTGGCCGCCCCGGGCTGCATGGCATCCAGGGCATCGGCGCCAGCTTCGTGCCCGGGGTCCTGAACCGGCGCATCATCGACCAGGTCATAGGCATCGGCGACGAGGAGGCCATGAACATGGCCCGCCGCCTGGCCCGGGAGGAAGGGCTCCTGGTGGGCATCTCCTCCGGGGCCAATGTGGCCGCCGCCATCAGGGTGGCGCGGCGCCTGGGCAGGGGCAAGCGGGTGGTGACGGTGCTCCCCGACACGGGCGAGCGCTACAGCTTCCTGGAGTGATAGGAGGAGAGGAGCTTTGGGCGTGAACGTCTACATACCGACGCCCTTCCGCAAGCTGGCGGGTAACCAGGCCTACGTACAGGCCGAGGGCCGCACCGTGCAGGAGGTGCTGGAGCACCTGGCCCAGCGCTACCCAGGCCTGGCCAGCATGGTCTTCGACCAGGACCGGCGTATCCAGGCCCACATCAACGTCTACCTCAACAGCCAGGAGATCCACAGCCTGCAAGGCCCCGAGACGCCGGTAAGGGACGGGGACGAGGTGGCGGTCATCCCTGCCCTGGCCGGCGGGCAGGTCCTTACCCCCGAGCAGGTGATGCGCTACTCGCGTCACATCATCATGCCCCAGGTGGGGCCTTTGGGACAGCGCAAGCTGATGGCGGCCAAGGTGCTGGTGGTGGGGGCCGGCGGACTGGGCGGGCCGGCGGCCCTGTACCTGGCCCTGGCGGGGGTGGGCACCATTGGCATAGTCGACTTCGACGTGGTGGACCTTTCTAACCTGCAGCGACAGGTCCTGCACCAGAACGACGACGTGGGCAAGCCCAAGACCCAGTCCGCCAAGGAGACGCTGTTGGCCTACAACCCGGACGTGAACGTTGTCCTGCATGAGGCGCCCCTCACGTCCGACAACGCCATGGACATCATCCCCCAGTACGACATCGTCATAAACGGGGCGGACAACTTCACCACCCGCTACCTGGTCAACGACGCCTGCTACTTCGCCAAGAAGCCGCTGGTGGACGCGGCCATCCTCATGTTCGACGCCCAGTTGACGGTCTACGTGCCCGGGCAGGGCTGCTACCGCTGCCTGTTCCCCTCGCCGCCGCCGCCCGGCGCCGTGCCCAACTGCGCCGAGGCAGGCGTCCTGGGGGCGCTGACGGGCGTCATCGGGTCCCTGCAGGCCATCGAGGCCATGAAGCTGATCCTGGGCATCGGCGAGCCCATGGTGGGGCGGTTGCTGCTCTATGACGCCCTATCGGCCGAGTTCCGTACGGTGAAGGTGCGCCGTGACCCCAAGTGCCCCCTGTGCGGCGACGACCCCACCATCACCGAGCTGATCGATTACGAGGGCTTCTGCGGCGCCCCATTCCCGGGCCGCCACGACCAGTAGGTATGCGCAAAATAGACAGCGCAATTATAATGAAGTGCAGGCAGGTGCCATGACGGTCGAAGTGCGTCTCACGGCTAACCTGCAGCGCCTGGCCGGGGGCCAGCGCTCCGTCCAGGTGGAGGCCCGCACGGTGGGGGAGCTGCTGGAGCGGCTGGACGCCCTCTACCCAGGCTTCAAGGGGAGCGTCCTGGACAACGGCCAGCTGCACCGCTTCGTGAACATCTTCCTCAACGACGAGGACATCCGCTTCCTGCAGCAGCTGGAGACCCCCCTCAAGGACGGGGACGTGGTCTCCATACTGCCCGCCCTGGCGGGGGGTGAGGGTGGTCACTGAGGGGGGCCACTCCCAGGGCAGGACCCCGCTGCCGGCACCCACCGTGGGGGGCCGCGTCTACAGGGACATCCTCGAGTGCATCGGCAACACCCCCCTGGTGGAGCTGCAGCGTTTCAGCCCCAAGCCGGGAGTCCGCATCTTCGCCAAGCTGGAGGGCCACAACCCCACAGGAAGCCTCAAGGACCGCATAGCCCTCTACATGATCCGTGCAGCCGAGGAGTCGGGCGAGCTGACGCCCGACAAGGTCATCCTGGAGCCCACCAGCGGCAACACGGGCATCAGCCTGGCTATGGTGGCCAAGGTGAAGGGCTACCGCCTGGTCTGTGTCCTGCCCGACAACGTAACGCCGGAGCGGGAGCAGCTCATCCGCTCCTTCGGGGCGGAGGTGGTCTATGCCCGTGGCGCCCGCTCCACCAACGACGCCATCGCCCTGGCCCAGCGGATGCTGGAGGAGGCGCCCGACCGCTACTACATGCCCTACCAGTACGGCAACGTCCACAACCCCCGCGCCCACTACGAGACCACCGCCGTGGAGATCATCCGCGACCTGCCAGAGGTGGACGTGTTCGTGGCCGGCCTGGGCACCGGTGGCACCCTGACCGGCGTGGGGCGGAGGCTGAAGGAGCACAACCCCAATGTGAAGGTGGTGGCCACCGTCCCCCACCCGGGCGACCTGGTGCAGGGGCTGCGCAGCCTGGACGAGGGCTTCATTCCCCCGGTGCTGGACGAGTCGGTGCTGGACGGCCGATTCGTGGTCGATTCCCGCACCTCTTTCGCCCTGACCAAAGAGCTGCTGGAGCGTGAGGGCATCTTTGCCGGCATATCGTCGGGGGCCGTCCTGCGCACCGCCCTGAAGGTGGCCGAGCGGCTGGAGCGGGGCAACATCGTCTGTCTGCTGGCCGACGGCGGCTGGAAGTACCTCTCCACCGGCCTCTGGCTCAAGAGCTACGAGGACCTTCGCCCCGAGGACGTGGAGGGGAAGGTCTGGTGGTAGCCCGGGCCAGCCCCGGCGCCGTGCTATACTGGCCCCGAGCCTTCAGCGCGGAGGTGGCACTTGCCGGTAAAGATCGTCACCGACAGCACGGCCGACCTCCCCCCTGAGCTGGTGCGTGAGCTGGACATCGCCGTCGTCCCCCTCACCGTCGTCTTCGGCGACCGCGCCTACAAGGAGGGGGTGGACATAGACCACGACACCTTCTACCGCCTCCTGCAGGAGAGCAAGGCCCTCCCCACCACCTCGGCCCCATCGGTGGGAGAGATGCTGCAGGCCTACGAAGAGGTGCTGAGGGAGGCGGAGGAGCTGGTCTGCATACACATCTCGTCCAAGCTATCGGCCACCTACAACAACGCCTGCCGCGCCGCCGAGGCCCTGCGGGAGCGGGGCGCCCGTATTGAGGTGGTGGACTCACTGAACGTGTCCATGGGCATGGGCTTCATCGTGCTGACGGCGGCCAGGGCGGCCCGTGGCGGCGCCAGCATGGAGCAGGTGCTGGCCATCGCCCGTCACTGCGTAGACCGGGTGCGCCTCTACTTCGTGCTGGACACGCTGGAATACCTGCGGCGGGGCGGTCGCATCGGCCGCGCCCGCGCCTTCCTGGGCTCTCTGCTCCACGTCAAGCCCATCCTCTCCCTGCGGGAGGGGGAGGTGCACCCCGAAGGCCGGGTCCGCACCCGCCGGCAGGCCCGCGAACGGCTGCTGCAGTTGGCCCTGGCCACGCCCCGCATCAAGGAGATGGCTGTCGGCTACACCACCGACCGGGAAGAGGCCGAGGCCCTGCTGGAACGGGTGCGGCCCATGCTCCCCCACGCCCGGCCCTATTTGGTCCGCATCGGCCCCGTGGTGGGCACTCATGCCGGGCCAGGACTGCTGGGCGTCGGCACCCTGGAAGGGGAGGAGTAGGGCCGAGGGCGCCCCGAGGAGGGGACGACGGACGGTGAAGGGCCCCCTGGAAGAGCTGCGCAAGGTCCTGGAGCTGGAGCGGGCCAAGAAGTTCAGCGACACGGCCGTGGTGGGGGGCCTGGACGCTTACCTGAGACGCTTCCTTGTCCAGAACCGGCTGCCCGACGGCCACGAGCTGCTGCGGGTGGTCTCTGTCTTGCCGCCAAGGGGCTATGCCTCCCTACACCCCATCCAGCGGCGGCGGGTGGTGGAGGCCCTGCTCAAGGCCATCGACCGCCCCTCTCCGGCCGGAGGGGGGCCAGGCCCGCGGGG
>DATLZD010000043.1:0-34278 GCA_035574155.1 Dehalococcoidia bacterium
GCGACCGCCGCGGGCGGCCGCCGGCCCCGCTGTGCGGCTGTCGGGGGCGGCCGTGGCTGACCCGCGCCGCTCCCTGGGGGCCTTCGGCGAGCGCCTGGCGGCCAGCTACCTGGAGTCCCGGGGCTATCGGATACGACAGCGCAACGTCCGCCTCCAGGAGGGGGAGATAGACCTGGTGGCCGAGAAGGACGGCTGCCTGGTGTTCGTGGAGGTGCGCACCCGCCGGGGCCAGGCAGCAGGCACGGCCGCCGAATCGGTGACACCCCGCAAGCAGGCGCGGCTCCTGGCCCTGGCGGAGGCCTACCTGCAGGTGGCCGGGGGCGACCTGCCGCCCCAGCAGCGCATAGACGTCGTCACCGTCACCCTCGCCACCGACGGCCGCCTTCTGGCCATCGACCACATCGAGGGCGCAGTCGAGCCCTAGAGCCGTGCGCCCGAGTGAGTCGAGGACAGGAGGGAGGGGGTAGAATATTGCTGCCGTGTTCCGCCTCTCGCCCCTCAAGCTGCGGGTCTACCTGACCTGTCCCCTGCGCTACCGCTACCAGTACCTGGACCGCCTGCAGCCCCGCCTACGGCCCCAGGACACGGTGGGCAGCGCCGTTCACCTGGTGCTGCAGCAGTTCTTCCGCCTGCCGCCGCCGGAGCGGACGCCCCAGAGGCTGCTGGGGCTGTTCGACCAGCGCTGGGCGTCCCTTTCGCCCCGCTACCGTCGCATGCCCGGGGTGGAGGAGCTGAGGCAGCGGGCTCGCCGGCAGCTGGAGGAGTTCGCTGCCCGCCAAGACCTCTCGGCCCAGCCCTATTTGCTGGAGCCCTACCTGGAGGTGCGCCTCGCCCCAGACCTGGTCCTGTTCGGCCGTCCCGACCGCATCGATGAGGAGGCTGACGGCTCCCTCCACGTCATCGACTACAAGGACGGGGGAGCCACCTCAGGAGGTGGATGCGGCCCAGCTAAGGCTCTACGCTATAATGGTCGAGAAGGGGCTGGGGCGTCCCGTATCCAGGGCCTCCTTCTGGTTCCTGGAAGGGGGCGAGGCCTGGACGGAGGCGGTGGACCCCAAGGCCCTGGCCGAGGTGGAGGCCCAGGCCGTGGCGCTGGCCAGGGAGATGCAGTCGGCGGACTCCTTCCCCGGCCGAGTGGGACACCACTGCGCCCATTGCCCTTACCTCCACGCCTGCCAACACCGAGACGAGATCGCCCAGCGCCGGCAGGCGGAGGGGTGGTAGCCGTGCCCATATACGAGTACCGCTGCCAGGACTGCGGGCGCAAGAGCAGCATCTTCGTCCGCCGCATCGGCCTGGAGGTGCAGCCCGTCTGCGAAGGCTGCGGCAGCAGTCGCATGAGCCGCCTCATATCGCGGGTAGCCGTGCTGCGCTCCGAGGACGACATCTTCCAGGGACTAGCTGAGGACGCCAGCCTGGACGATGTGGACGAGTCGGACCCCAGGAGCATGGCCCGCTTCATCCGCCGCATGTCCCAGCGCCTAGGGGAGCCCCTGGACGCCGAGATGGAGGCCGAGCTGGAGCGCATGGAGGCCGGGGAGCTGCCCGAAGAGGAGGAGGGGGAGGCCCCAGAGGGCGAGGAGGAGTGAGGGGATGCCCATCTATGAGTTCAAGTGCCGCGACTGCGGCCGCCTCACCAGCATCTTCGTCAAGACCATGAGCACGCCCTATCAGGCCCGCTGCAGCCATTGCGGGGGCGAGTCGCTGGAGCGGGCCATCTCCCGCTTCGCCTACCACAAAAGCGAGCAGACCATCCTGGAAGAATACGGGGCCGAGCCCAAGCGCCTGGAGGACTACAAGGACCCGCGCCAGATCGGCCGCTGGGTGGAGCGCAAGTTCCAGGAATACGGCATGGAGCTGCCCAAGGAGGCGCGGGAGATGATCGATGCGGCCCGCGAGGGCGAGTTCCCGGAGCCGGTGAAGGACCTCTAGGCCGTGGATACCTCCCCCCTAGGCGAGATAGCCCAGCGCCTGCGGGACTACCTGACGGAGAAGCACGAGGCGCGGGAGGCGGCCCTCTCCCTTTGCCGCGAAGTGGTGCGCCTGTCGGCCAATGCCGTGCGCGCCGCCCACCGGGGCGAGTTCGAGGCGGCGGCGGAGCTGCTGGCCCAGGCGCGGGCCAAGCTGGACCAGGCCGACGAGGCCCTGCAGCGCCACCGCGATGTCTACTACGGCGGCTTCGTCCACGATGCGGCCAAGGAGTATGCCGAGGCGTCCTGCACCCTGGCCCTCCTGGCGGGCCAGCGCCTGCCCACCCCCGAGGACCTGGGCGTGGAGGCCCAGGCCTACCTCAACGGCCTGGGCGAGGCGGTGGGGGAGCTGCGTCGCCACCTGCTAGACATGCTCCGGCAGGGGGACCTGGCCCGCTGTGAGGAGGTCCTGGCCGCCATGAGCGACATTTACGATGCCCTGGTGACCATGGACTACCCCGAGGCCGTGACCGGCGGCCTGCGTCGCACCACCGATGCCGTGCGGGCCACCCTGGAGCGCACCCGCGGCGACTTCACCCTGGCCTACGTGCAGCGCCGGCTGGAGGAGCGGCTGGAAGCCCTCCTGGAGGGCCGCCGCCCGCCCTAGCCCCCATGGAGGAGGCCCGGGCCCTCAAACAGGCCCTCCGCGAGCGGGTCTGGCGGGCGCTGGAGGAGGCGGGGGAGGCCCTCTTCCCGGGAGCGTGGGGCCGCATCCCCAACTTCCGAGGGGCCGCCGCGGCCGCCCATCGCCTGAGGCAGCTCCCCATCTGGCGACAGGCCCGCGTCCTCAAGTGTAACCCCGACCTGCCCCAGCTCCCCTTGCGCCGCGCCGCTCTCCAGGAGGGCAAGACGGTCTACATGGCGGTCCCCCGCCTGCGCCAGTTGGAGTGCTTCCTCGAGCTCGACCCGCAGCAGCTGGGGTCTCGGGCCTGGCGGGCGGCCACCATCGCAGGGGCCTTTCGTTACGGCCGTGCCGTCCACCCGCGCCAGCTGCCGCCCATCGACCTGGTGGTGTGCGGGTCGGTGGCCGTGGACCGGCAGGGGGGACGCATCGGCAAGGGGGGTGGCTACTCCGACCTGGAGTTCGCCATCGCCGCCCATCTGGGCAAGGTGGGGCCGCAGACGGCCATCGTCACCACCGTCCACCCGCTACAGGTGCTGGACCGTGGGCTGCCCATGCTCCCCCACGACATACCCCTGGACTACATCGTCACCCCCCTGGAGGTCATCGTCTGTCCCCGCCGGCACCCCCGCCCCGAGGGCATCTATTGGGACCTGTTGGAGCCCGAGAAGCTGGCGGCCGTGCCCGTCCTGGCCTGGCTGCGGCAGCAGGGGGCGTAGGGTGTACCTGGGCGGCCTCTTCGCCGAGGTCCTAGTCACCAGCCTCAGCGGCGCCCTCAGTCCAGGCCCCCTGAGCACCATGGCGGTGCGGGAGGGGGCACGGGGAGGCGCCGCCGCCGGCCTCCTGTTGGCCCTGGGCCACTCCCTGCTGGAGCTGGCCATAGTGCTGGGGCTGGCCTTTGGCCTAGAGGGGCTGCTGCAGCGGGAGGACGTGGGCACCGGCATCGCCCTAGCAGGAGGGCTTTACCTGCTGTGGCTGGGGCAGGGCACCCTCCGCACGGCCCTGGCGACGAGGGCCATGTCGGCCAGCGAAGGGACGGCGACGGCCGCGGGGGCGGGCGCCCTGCTGGCGGCCGGGCTGGGCGTCAGCCTTTCCAACCCCTTCTTCCTGGCCTGGTGGGGCACGGTGGGGGCGGGGCTGGTGGGACAGGCCCTGGACTCCGGTGCGGCGGGGGTGACGGTCCTCTATTTCGCCCACGTCCTCACCGACTTCGGCTGGCTCACCCTGCTGTCGGCCCTGACCGCAGGGGGCCGCCGCGTCCTGGGGACGGCCTTTCACCGCTGGGCGCTGGGGGCGAGCGGGGTGGCCCTCCTCTGCCTGGGGGGCCTCTTCCTGTGGCGGGGCGCCACCGGCCTCTAGGGGAGGGCAGCGACGGGGCTGCTGCTACTCCTCCTCTTCGGCCTCGCCGCCTGGCCGAGGCAGGAGGGAGACGGGGAAGAGGGGCTCCGTCCTCTCCTCGCGGCGCCGGGGCCGTGGCGGCAGCGATTCGATGGCCCGCCGCAGGGAGGCCAGGGCCTCGGCCCCGGCGCTCCCCTCCACCACCACCGCCGCCGCCCCGGCGTCCCGCAAGAGGCGCAGCAGGGACCCGTCGGCCTGGGGCGGCACGGGGACCAGCAGGGGCAGCCGCGCCAGGGCAGAGAGGCGCTGCAGGGCGAGGCGGGCCGTTACTGTCAGGGGCAGCAGGGGCTGGGGTGCCAGCAGGGCGGTGAGGGGCAGGGCCTCCAACAGCCTGAGGTCGGTGTCGGTGGCGTCGTGGCTGGCCATGGCCACCAGGTCCAGCCCCTCCTCCAGCAGCAGGGAGGCATCGCTCTGGGCGGGGTCGAAGGCCACGAAGTCGGCCCCTGCCTCCCGCAGGGAGGCCAGAGCAGCAGCGTCGGCCCGGGGGAGCAGGACGCCCCAGGGAACCCCCTCCAGGCCCTTCAGCTCCTTGCGCAGCCCTGCCGACGTCTCGCCCGTCACCAGCAGCGCATCGGCCGCATCGGCAGGGGTGGGCAAGCGGGAGGCGCTCCCCTCCACCTGCGCCAGCAACAGCATGGTGGCGCGGGGGCGGTGGGCGCTCACCCCGAAGCCCAAGGGAGGCCCTTCGCTCACAGAGGCGCGTCGCAGCATTTGGGAGAGGCGGGGCATGGTCGCCACCCATTATCCCCCCAGGCGCTGTTGGGGGGCAAGCGGCGCGACGCCTGCCGGCCGAAGTAGTATGCTGTAGTCGTGCGCCTGTTGCTGGTCCGCCACGGGGAAACGGAGTATAACCGCTTGGGTCTGGCCCTGGGCCGAGGCGATATCCCCCTCAACGCCAACGGCCGTCGTCAGGCCCGTCGCCTGGCCCGGGCCCTCGCCGCCGAGGGGGTGGAGGCCATCTACTCCAGCCCCCTGCGGCGCTGCCTGGACACGGCCACGGCCATCGCCCGCGCCTGCGGCCTCCAGGTCCAGGTGCTGCCGGAGCTCATCGAGATGGACATAGGGCGGGCCGAAGGTCTCACCTATGCCCAGGTGCGGGAGCGGTTCCCGGACGTGCTGCAGCGCTGGCTGGGCGGCCACGACCCCTCCCTGGAGGCCCTGGGAGGTGAGGCCTTGCCCGAGGTGCAGGAGCGGGCCTGGGGCGCCATTGTCCGTCTGGCCCAGGTCCACCGTGGGCAGACGGTGGCCGTGGTCACCCACAACTTCGTCATCCTGGCAGTCCTGGCCCGCGCCCTGGGCTTGCCGCTGGCCTCCTTCCGTCGTCTGCGCCACTCGGTGGCCGCCATCTCGGAGCTGGAGCTGGAAGGGGAGTCGGTGGCCCTGCGACGGCTCAACGATACTTGCCACCTGCGGGGGGACCGGGGCAGGGGATGGCTGCCATGAGGAGGCACCATGCTCCCCAGTCGGCAAGGCCCCACTGGCAGAGGGTGGTCGCACGGGCGGTGCTGGCCCTCTCGGCCGCGGCCGTGGTCTACATCCTGGTGACGGGCGGCCTGGGCGCCCTGCGCACCCATCAGCTCCGCCAGGACGAGGAGAGGCTGCAGGCCGAGGTGGCCCAGCTGCAGGAGCGGCAGCGCTGGCTGGAGGCCCTGCGGGACTACATGCAGAGCGACGAGTTCCTGGAGATGATGGCCCGTCAGCAGTTGGGGCTGGTGAGACCGGGCGAGAAGGGCATCATGGTCGTCTCCCCGTCTCCTACCCCCGCCCCCACGCCCACCGACGGCCGGCCTTGGTGGGAGCGACTTCTCCCCTAGCGCCATCGCCCCGTGGCGGGGGCCGCACCTTCCCTTCCCTGCGCTCGCGGCTGTCCCGCTTCCTCGCCCATAGCGGCGCCCTGCGACCGGGGGAGCGGGTGCTGGTGGCCCTCTCGGGCGGCCCCGATTCCACCGCCCTGCTCGTGCTGCTCCACTCCCTGCGCGACGAGATGGGGCTGGAGCTGGTGGCGGCCCACTTCGACCACGGACTGCGCCCCCACGCCGAGACCGCCGCCGACCTGGAATACTGCCAGGACCTGGCCCGCGCCCTGGGCCTGCCCCTCCTCACGGGCAGGGGCGACACGGCGTCCCATGCGCGGGAGCGGGGGCTGTCCCTGGAGGAGGCGGCGCGGGAGCTGCGCTACCGCTTCCTGGCCCAGCAAGCGGCGCAAGCGGGGGCAGGGGTGGTAGCCACCGGCCACACCGCCAGCGACCAGGCCGAGACGGTCCTGCTGCACCTGCTGCGGGGCAGCGGCCTGGACGGGCTGGCGGGGATGAGGCCCCGCGCGCCCTGGCCCTACGGGCCGGGGCCGCAGCTGGCCCGTCCCCTCCTTTGCCTATGGCGGGAGGACACGGAGCGCTGCTGCCGCGCCCTGGGCATCGTCCCGAGGCGGGACCCCACCAACCTGGAGCCGGGCCCCCTGCGCAACCGCATCCGTCTCCGTCTGCTGCCCTTGCTGAGGGAGCTAAACCCGCGCATCGAGGAGGCCCTCGTCCGTCTGGCCTCCTTGGCAGCCCAAGCGGTGGACTTTCTCGAAGGGGAGGCGTCCCGTCACTGGCAGGAGGTGGCCTGGGCCGAGGCCCACCAGGTCCGCCTGGACAGGCGTAGGCTGCTGGCGACGCCCCCGGCCATCGCCTCGCGCCTGCTGCGGAGGGCCTACGCACATCTGGCGGGCCCTGGCCGCGAACCCGAGGCTGTCCAGGTCGAACAGGGGCTGCGGGTGGCCGCCCGGGGCCGCGGGCAGGTATCCCTGCCCCAGGGCATCGTCCTGGAGGCGACGGCGAGGGAGGTGCGCCTGCGTCGGGGGCTATGGCCCCTCGCCTCCCCGCTGCCCGATACCCCCCTGCGGGTCCCCGGCCTGACGGAGGTGGACGGCTGGGTCTTCCGGGCCGAGCTGGTGCCGCCCCCCGCATCGCCGCGGACGGCCAGCCCCTATGAGGCCTACCTGGACGCCGATGCCGTGGGGACGGAGCTAACGGTGACCGCCCGCAGGCGCGGGGACCGCCTGCGGCCCCTGGGCCTGGGGGGAGAGAAGAAGTTGCAGGACCTGCTGGTGGACGCCAAGGTCCCGGCCGAGGAGCGGGACCGGGTGCCCATCGTCCGCTGTCGCTGGGGCATCGCCTGGGTGGTGGGGCTGCGCCTGGACGAGCGGGCAGCGGTGGGCCCCCGCACCCGCTTAGCGGTCCACCTGGTGGCCCAGCCGCCGGCCTCCCGTGGGCAGGGTGGGTGATGCTGCCGTCCTGGCCGCCTCTGGTGACGCCAGCCGCCGGCTGGCCGCTCCCCGCATGGTAGCCCCTCTGATACAATGGCCGCTGGACACGTGCCCCACGTCTACACCAACGGCATCGTCACCTTTTACGAGGACGCCCGTCCCCAGGGGCGGGTGGACGTCCCCACCGTCGTCCTGATCCACGGCTACAGCGTCGACCTGCGGCTTTGGGACGACACGGTGCCCCCCTTGCTGGAGGGGGGCTTCCGGGTCGTCCGCTACGACGTGCGGGGCCACGGCCGCAGCCTGGTGCCACCCAACGGTTACGACTTCCCGACCTATGCTGCCGACCTGTCCGATCTGCTGGACAGGCTCAACGTGGACCGTCCCATCAGCGAGGAGCTGGCGGTGGGTGAGGTCCACCTGGTGGGGCTGTCCATGGGCGGCGGCATCGCCCTCCAGTTCGCCCTGGAGCACCCGCGGCGCGTCCGCTCCCTGACGCTGGTGGACTCGGCCCTGCCTGGCTTCACCTATTCGCCCCAGTTCGTGGCCCAGATCGAGCAGCTGGTGGAGATGGCCCGCAGCCAAGGGCCGCGGGCCGCCCTGGAGCAGGTCTGGCTGCAGCACCCCATCTTCGACGGGGTGCGCCGCTACCCCGAGCGCTTCGCCCGCCTACGGGAGATGGTCCTGGCCTTCCCGGGCCGCGACCTGCTGGCCGAGCCGTCGCCTCCCCCGTCCGTCCAGGTGGTGGAGCGGCTGGCCAATGTAGGCGCTCCCACCCTGGTGCTGGTGGGAGAGTTGGACCTGCCCGACTTTCACCTGGCCGCCCAGGTGCTGGCCGCCAACCTGCCGCGGGCACGGCTGCAGGTGCTGCCAGACTGTGGCCACGTGCCGCCCCTGGAGCGGCCCGAGGAGTTCAACCGGGCGCTGCTGGAGTTCCTGCTCGAGGCGGAGGGACGCATCTGAGGAGGCAGGCATGGACGTCTTCGAGGCCATCTACACCCTGAGGGCCATCCGGAGGTTCCGGCCCGATCCGGTGCCCGACGAGCTGATCTGGAAGGTGCTGGAGGCGGCCACCAAGGCGCCGTCGGGTGGCAACCGTCAGCCCTGGCGGTTCGTGGTGGTGCGCGACCCCGAGACCAAGGCCCGCATCGGCCAGTTCTATCTGGAGGGGTGGCGCTTCTATGACGGCGAGGTCCGCCAGCAGATGCTGGCCGATCCCGAGAGGGCCCGCATCTACCGCTCGGCCGACTATCTGGCCCGCCACCTGGCCGAGGTGCCGGTGCTCATACTGGCCTGTCTGCGGGCAGGGCCCTCGCCGGTGAGCACCTCCGAGCGCGGGTCGTCCATCTTCCCTGCCGTCCAGAACCTGTTGCTGGCCGCCCGTGCCTTGGGCCTGGGCGGCGTCCTCACCACCCTGCACCGCGTCCGCGAGCGGGAGGTTCGGCAGCTCTTGGGCATACCGGACGAATGGGAGACCATGGCCCTTATCCCGTTGGGCTGGCCGGCGGTGCCCTTCGGCCCCGTGCGGCGCCTGCCGGTGGAGGAAGTGGTCTACTGGGAGCGCTGGGGCGAGAAGCGGTCCCGTTAGGGCCTCCCCTGTCCTGTGCGATAATGGGCTTGCCGTGGCACGCCGTGGCAGGCCCCAAGGTGGGGACATGTTCGCCCAGGCGGGGGCTGAGCGGACCGCCCGCGAGGCACCCCTGGCCGCCCGCATGCGCCCCCGCAACCTGGACGAGCTGGTGGGGCAAGAGCACCTGCTGGCCCCCGGCCGTGCCCTGCGCCGCGCCATCGAGGCCGACCAGGTGCCGTCCATGATCCTGTGGGGGCCGCCCGGCAGCGGCAAGACCAGCCTGGCCCGCATCATCGCCCGCATGACCCGCTCCCACTTCGAGCCCCTCTCGGCGGTCACGGCCGGGGTGGCGGACCTGCGAAGGGTGGTGGAGGAGGCCAAGGAGCGGCGCGCCCTCCACGGCCAGCGCACCATCCTGTTCATCGACGAGATCCACCGCTTCAACAAGGCCCAGCAGGACGTGGTGCTGCCCCATGTGGAGGAGGGCGTCATCACCCTCATCGGTGCCACCACCGAGAACCCGTCCTTCGAGGTGGTGGCCCCCCTCCTGTCCCGCTGTCGCGTCTACGTGCTGGAGCCCCTCTCGCCCGAACACATACGGACCATCGTGCTGCGGGCCCTTTCGGACCGGGAGCGGGGACTGGGGGGTCTGGGGGTGGAGCTGGACGATGACGCCCTGGACCTCCTCTGCCGGGCAGCAGGTGGCGATGCCAGGGTGGCCCTCAACGCCCTGGAGCTGGCGGCCGCTGCCGCCCCGGTCGATGCCGAAGGTCGGCGTAGGCTCCGACGGGAGGACATCCTGGAGGCGCTGCAGCGGCCCGCCCCCCGCTATGACAAGGCCGCCGACCTCCACTACGACACCATCTCCGCCTTCATCAAGTCGGTGCGCGGCTCCGACCCCGATGCCGCCCTCTACTGGCTGGCGCGGATGCTGGAGGCGGGCGAAGACCCCCTCTTTATCGCCCGGCGGCTGGTCATCCTGGCCGCCGAGGACGTGGGGCTGGCCGACCCCCAGGCGCTGTTGCTGGCGGTGGCCTGCCAGCAGGCCGTCCACTTCGTGGGCATGCCCGAGGCCTACCTCCCCCTGGCCGAGACCACCATCTACCTGGCCTGCGCCCCCAAGAGCAACTCGGCCCTGGAAGCCTATCAGCGGGCTGCCCAGGACGCCCGCGCCACCCAGGGGGAGCCGGTGCCCCTCTTCCTGCGCAACCCCGTCACCAGGCTGATGGAGTCCCTGGGCTACGGACGGGGCTACCAGTATGACCACCTCCACCCGGAGCACTACGCCGGGCAGGACCACCTGCCCCCATCCCTGCGCGGCCGGCGCTACTATATACCTGGGAGCCTGGGACACGAGGCCAGGCTGAAGGAGTGGCTGGAGCGCCTGCGGGCACGCCATGCTGCTCCCCCTGACGCGACGCATGAGGGAGAGACGGGCAGCCAGGGATAGGGCCCGCGCCGCCCTCTGGGAGGCCGCCCGCCAGGCACTGGACCTCCTGGCCGAGGTCACCGCCGCCCTCTCCGGCACTCCCCTGGACTCGGAGGGTCACCGCCTGTCCTACCTGATGGCCGTAACGGCCATGCGCTCCCTGTGGGCGGCCTGGGAGCTGATGGAGGGAGGCTACCAGGCCCAGGCAGCCACCGTGGTCCGCTCGGCCCTGGAGTACTGGGCGGCCGCCGTCTACCTGTGGAAGCGGCCCGACCAGGCCCGCCTCTGGCTGGACGGCAACCCCCGTCGATTGCCCAGCCTGGAGGAGATGCGAAGGGCCCTGCCCCGGCCCTACGCCCAGCGCTGGCGCCGCTCCTACGACCGCCTCAGCGAGGTGGCCCACCCCCGCCTGCGGGCCTTTCTGGCCGCGCTGGAGGAGGCCGGCCATGACCCCCTGCAGGAGGGCGGGGGCCCTGCCCAGGCGGAGGCGGTGGCCCGGGAGGTGGCACGCACGGCCCTGTCTGTCCTGGAGACCGTGCCCCTGCTGGCCCAGGCCCTGGAGCGGGAGCCCCGGCTCCAGCAGCGGCTGGAGGCCCTGCACCAGCGCCTAAAGGAGGACGGGGGCCACTGAGGCGATAGCCATGAACGGTGCGAGGCTCACCCCCTGGCGAGGTCCCGAAGGCCCCTCCCGCGAGGAGCTGGAGGAGGCCTTCACCAGGGAGGGGCTGTCGCCCCGCTGGTGGAGCAACGGGCCCGGCGCGCGCTACCCCCTCCACTCCCACCCCTATCACAAGGTGCTCTACTGCTATCGCGGCTCCATTCGCTTCGGCCTGGCCGACGGCAGCTCTGTGTTCGACCTGGGCCCGGGCGACCGCCTCGACCTGCCGGCGGGGACCGCCCACTGGGCGCTGGTGGGCCCCCATGGCGTCACCTGCGTGGAGGCTCCTAGGGAGTAGGGCGGTGCGTCTTTCGGACCCCGGAGCGGTGGAGGCCATCGCCGAGGTCCTGGGCGCCCAGGCCCAGCGAGCCCCCTTCCAGGTGCCCAGCAGCCCCCGTCGGCTGGGGGCCGAGGAGCCGGGAGAGCCCGTCTACCACCTGTCGCTGGAGAGCCAGGAGTCGGGCGGGCAGCTGCTGGTCACCCTCTGGCCCACCCTTGGGCGGGTGGACGTGCGACTGGGCAACAACTATTGGGTGCTGAAGGGCGTGGAGGCGGTGGACCTCTACCCTGGGGTGGAGGTCCTCTTCCGCCGCAACGATCCTCCCGCCTTCCTCTTCGTATCGGTGAAGGGCCGGGTGGCCATGGTAGCCTAGAGGCGCACCCGCCGCCCGCAGCCCAGGCAGGTCCATAGCTCGGCCTCCCGCTTGGGCCAGCCAGGGGACTCGTCCTGGAAGATGAGCACCTCCGGCAGGGCGAGGGCCGTCTCCAGCAGCCAGCGCAGGCGGCCCTTGGGGACCCGGCGCACATGCCAGCGGCTGCCGCCGCAGCGGCGGCAGGTGGGGGCACCCTGCCCCTCGACGGTCTCCTCTTGGGGAGGGGAGCTCACGACTGCAGCAGGTCCAGGAGCTGTTTCAGGATGCGGGCGGTGGCCCCCCAAATGCGGTAGCCGTTCCAGTGGAAGGCAGGCACCAGCACCGGTGTGCCCCGCCACTGCCTCAGCTCCAGCTCCATGTTGCGCCAGTCCAATAGGTGGGGCAACGGCACCTCCAGCAGCGAGGCCACCTCACGGGGGTGGGCACAGAAGCCGTAGCCCGACTGGCAGCGCAGCACGCCCACGTAGGGCGTCACCAGGAAGTTGGTGATGGTGACGATGTCGTCCAGGCGGCCGATGACCTCCACGTCCTGGGGGTGGATGCCGGCCTCCTCATAGCTCTCGCGCAGGGCGGTCGCCAGCAGGTCGGGGTCCTCGGGGTCGCGGGCGCCGCCGGGGAAAGAGATCTGGCCCTTGTGGTGCTCCACGTGGTGGGTCCGCTCGGTGAGGAGGACATGGGCCTGCCCCTCTTTGAGGTAAAGGGGCACCAGCACGGCGGCCGGCACCGCCCCTGGCTGCTGAAGGGTGAGGGGACGATGGACGGCGAGGGCCGCCCGCGCCCTGTCCAGCAGCTCGGGGCCTGTAACGGCCTCTCCGTTCATGTCGGGGCCCCTCCACCTACCAGTATAGCCGGCGGCGGAGGGGCCTCCTCAGGCCCCCTCTTGCTGGGCAGCGTTCCGCCAGCCGACCAGCGCCTCACGGAAGCTGCCCACGTCCCAGAAGGACCAGCCCCGCAGGGCCATGCGCCGCAGCAGGCGGTAGGCCGAGCTACGGACAGGCCCTAGGGCCTCCGCCCCCGACGTCCCCAGCCTGTCCTCGCACAGGCAGAGGAAGCGCTCCAGGAGGCCTAGCAGCCGTTCACGGCGGGGGCGCAGGGAGGAGAGGCGCAGGTCATCGGGAGGGGCCTCCTCCAGGGCAGCGCCTATGGCGGCGGCCAGGTCGGCCGCCTCAGTGTCCGGCAGGGAAGCCAGGGCGACACGGGCCTCGGCCAGCAGCTCCCTCAGGGCAGCAGTGTCCTGGACCAGGTCGTGGACGGCCGAGTCCATCTCCGAAATCACCGACTGAAGGAGCAGGAGGCACATGTTGGCCTGGGAGCGGGCGTAGTCGGTGCTGACCTCCCGGGCCAGCTCCTGCAGGACGCCCTGGACGACGAGGACGGACTCGCGCTGGTCGGGCCGCAACCTAGACCCCCATCAGCTCCAGGATCTCCAGCTCCAGGCGCGAGTTGCCGCGGGCGATCATGGCCAGGACCGGCTCCCGCGACCTGCCCTGCACGATGGCGCGGGCGCCAGTGATGGTGATGGCGGCCAGCTTGACGTTGCCCAACACCTCCCAGAACCGGACGGCCTCCGGGTCCACCCGCAGCCCCGTCAGCTCCTGGTAGAGGGCGTAGAACTCCTCCCGCGGCATGATGCCGCCGATGCGCTCGTCGCCGGCCCACCGCCAGGGCCGGAGACAGGCCCAGGCCACGTCCTCCAGGGGGTCGCCCAGGTGGGCCAGCTCCCAGTCCAGGACGCCACGGATCTCGCCCTCGGCGTCGTAGAGGAAGTTGCCGACACGGTAGTCGCTGTGCACCAGAACGATGCGCTGGGCGGGCGGCGGCAGGTGGCGCCGCAGCCAGCGCAGGGCAGCCCGCAGGACCGGCTCCGGTCCCAGGGCCTCCCGCTCCAGCACCTGCTCCCACTTCTCGATCTCACGCAGGGCGCACTCCTCTGGCGCCGGCGGGGGCCCTAGCACCTCGTGCAGCCCCAACCCCTGCCAGTCCAGGGCATGGATGGCGGCCAGCACCTCCACGAACCGACGGGCGATGCGGGGCTGCACCTGGACGTAGGCGGGGTCTGCCAACAGGGCCTGGGGCGACGTCTCGCACCCGTCGATGCGCTCCATGACGAAGAAGGGGCGCTCCAGGTGCTGTCCGTCCTTTTCCAGCCAGAGCACCTTAGGCACGGGGATGCCAGCCCTGCCCGCGGCGTCCATCACCTGGAACTCCACGTCCCGCTCCGTCACCACCACCGAGGCGGGCGGGTCGCGGCGCAGGATGAACCCTCGGCACAGGGTCCGCCCGTCCTCTTCCCAGGCGGCATCGAAGGCCCAGGTCTCGCGCGAGGCGCCGCCGGGTATGCGGCGCACCCCCGTCACCTGGACGGGGCCGGCTGCGGGCAGTCGCAGGTGGAGATACTGGGCTAGCTGCTGCTCCAGCATAGGCCCTTCTGCGTCGGGACTTCCAAGAGGATACACGACGGCGGGGCGCGAGGACAAGACAGGGCCAGGTCGCCCGCCTAGGCTGGTGGGCCCGGAGGGATTCGAACCCCCAACCAGCCGGTTATGAGCCGGCCGCTCTGCCCTTGAGCTACGGGCCCCAAGCGGACAGGGAGGAGGCCCACCCCCCATTGTAGGCCTCCAGGCCCTCCCCTCACAAGGCGGGCCGCCCAGGGCGTCACCCACACCTAAGGGGACACGGGGCCCAAGGCCCGCTCCAGGCCGCCCTCGTGGGCGCCCCGCAGGGCCGAGAGGGGGACGTCCAGGTAGCGGCCCAGGACCAGCCTATCGCCCTCCAGCCGCCCCAGAGATGTGAGGGGGACCCCATGGGCGGCGGCGATGGCCGCCAGCCTCCGGCCCGCCCCGGGCGGACAGGCCAGCAGCAGCCGCGACTGGGCCTCGCCGAAGAGGGCGGCGTCGGCCCTGCCCTGGGGAGCAAAGTCGGCCGCCAGCAGCCCCAGGCCCTCCCGCAGGCAGAGCTCGGCCAGGGCCACCGCCAGGCCGCCGTCGGAGCAGTCGTGGGCGCAGCGCACCAGCCCCTCGGCCATGGCCGCCAGGGCGGCGCGCTGGACGCGGGCCTCCAGGTCCAGGTCGATGCGGGGGCGGCCCGCCACCAGGCCGTGCACGACCTTCAGGTACTCGCTACCGGCCAGGGAATCGGCCCCCAGGGACGGCCCTGGCCCCAGCAGCCACACCTCGTCGCCGGGGCGGGCGCTGCCGGGACGGGGGAGCCGGGCCAGGTCCTCCACCAGGCCCACCATGCCCACCACCGGCGTGGGGTAGACCGCCCGCCCTTCCGTCTCGTTGTAGAGGCTGACGTTGCCCGAGACCACCGGCACCCCCAGGGCACGGCAGGCGGCGGCCATCCCCTCGATGACCCCCTCCATCTGCCAGTAGACGTGGGGGCGGTCGGGGTCGCCGAAGTTGAGGCAGTCAGTGACGGCCAGGGGGCGGGCTCCCACCGCCACCACGTTGCGGGCCGCCTCGGCC
This sequence comes from Dehalococcoidia bacterium, assembly GCA_035574155.1. Lineage (GTDB taxonomy): Bacteria > Chloroflexota > Dehalococcoidia > SM23-28-2 > HRBIN24 > HRBIN24. The sequence continues at coordinate 15,015 of DATLZD010000043.1, forward strand.
ACGGCGATGGCCCCGCCCGCCTCGGGGTCCAGGTAACAGTAGCGGCCGTTGCCGTCGGTGGCGACGGCGATGGCGCTCTCGGTGCCGCGCAGTCGCAGCACGGCGGCATCGGCCCCCGCCTCCACCACCGTATTGGTCAGCACCGACTGGTCGTACTGGCGGTAGACCCACCGCCGGGAGCAGAGGTTGGGGCTTCCAAGTAGCCGCAGCAGGGCGCCCTGGGGGTCGCGCAGGTCGGGCAGGGAAGAGAGGTCGTAGGAGCGCAGGGGGGCCAGCTCGGGGGGCATCTCTCCCCGGCCCTCGTACAGGGGCGGATCGGTGAGGAGGGAGACCGGCAGGCAGCCCACCTCCCTGTCGCCGTCCAGGACCCGCACCAGCCCGTCGTCGGTAACCTGCCCCACGATGGCCCAGGGCACCTCCCAGCGTTGGAAGAGGGCCGCCACCTTGTCCTCGCAGCCGCGGCGGACGACGACGAGCATCCGCTCCTGGGACTCGGAGAGCATCACCTCGTAGGGGTCCATGCCCGCCTCCCGACGGGGGACACGGGCCACGTCCACGGCCACGCCGGAGCCGGCGCGGGCGGCCGCCTCCACGGTGGCGGCGGTGAGGCCCGCTGCTCCCAGGTCCTGAATGCCCACTATCCAGTCGGAGTGGTTCCAGGCCAGGTCCAGGCAGGCCTCCACCAGCAGCTTCTCCAGGAAGGGGTTGCCCACCTGGACGGCGGGCCGCAGCTCCTCGAAGCGGGCCGAGGGGTCAGTGCGGGAGGCGAGGCCCGAGGCGCCGTGGATGCCGTCGCGGCCGGTCTCGGCCCCCACCAGCATCAGCAGGTTGCCAGCTCCTTCGGCCCGCGCCCGCACCAGCTTCTGGTGGGGGGCCACTCCCACGCACATGGCGTTGACCAGGGGGTTGTGGCTGTAGGCGTCCTCGAAGTAGAGCTCGCCCCCCACGGTGGGGATGCCCAGGCAGTTGCCGTAGCCGCCGATGCCCGCCACCACCCCCTGGAAGAGGTAGCGGTTGCGGCGCTCCGTCAGGGGGCCGAAGCGCAACGAGTCCAGGATGGCGATGGGCCGCGCGCCCATGGCCAGGATGTCCCGGACGATGCCTCCCACACCGGTGGCCGCCCCCTGGTAGGGCTCGATGGCCGAGGGGTGGTTGTGGGACTCGATCTTGAACACCACGCAGAGGCCGCCGCCCACGTCCACGGCGCCGGCGTTCTCCTCGCCGCGGCGGGTCAGGACCCAGGGGGCATCGGCGGGCAGGCGCCTGAGGAGGGGCCTGGAGTGCTTGTAGCCGCAGTGCTCGCTCCACAGGGCGCCGAACATGCCCAGCTCCAGCCGGTTGGGCTCCCGCCCCAGGCGGCGGACGATGAGGTCATACTCGGCACGGCTGAGGGCGATGGCCTCCAGGAGGCGCTGGTCGACGCTCATGGGCCCGAGTCCCATATTAAGGGCTGGGCCGCCGCCGGCACAGGCCCAGCGACCGCCGGCCGCAGCGGTCTTAACGGGTGTTCCCGACGCCGGAAAGAAGTGAACAACAGGGGGTACTACACTGAAGGCAGGTCTGGAGTGAGCGGCGACTGCTGAGGGGGTGAAGGGCATGCGTTGGTGGTGGTTGGCCACTTTGCTCAGGACTGCCGTGCCCTCCTTCCTGCTGGTGCGGCTGGTCATGGGAGGGTCTGGCGCTGGGGAGGCCGGGGGCGCCGAAGGACCCCCTCAGACGGTCCATCCGGCGGCGGAGAGGGAGTCCACGGCAGTGGCCGAGGACGCCGCCAATCCACGCTTTTACGGGCAGCTCGGCCCCTTCAACATCATGCGCTACACATCCCCCTCATACGAAGGGCTGACCGAGGAGGAGAGGGACCGGCGCGCCTCCCAGGAGTGGCTGAGCATCTTCGGCCTGCCCCGCCAGTTCCCCATAAGAAGCGCCCCTCTCGTCCCGGCTAGCCCCTTCTACCTCCCCCTGAAAGGGACCTCCCCCACTACTGGGGAAGCGGTCACGCACTACGGGGAGTGCAGCAACGGCATCCCTTACAACCTGGCCATGGCCCTGGACCCCCAGGACTACCCCCAGCTGGGGCCCATGACGGTCCACCGTTTCCCCTTCGGCCGCCTGCCGGTCAACGTCGGCTGGATCAATGCCCCCCTGGACCGACTGCAGCTCACGTCCATAAGGGGCAAGGAGGTCCTGGTGGAGAAGCCCTATAGCACCCTGTTCCCCATCACCAGACTGGTGGTGATTGAGCGACGCCCCTTCCCAGGCAGTTACGGGGTGGTGACCCTGTTGACCGTGGATGCCCCCTGGAAGAGGCCCTGGCCAAGGCCGAGAGGTTCCTGGCCATCGCCGAGCAACACCTGGCGCCCTGAGCTGGGCCCACACCCCGTCCACCCCAGCGTCGCCGCCCGCACGGCCACGGGCGTCCGTGGGCGTCTGTGGCAGTCAGCGCAGGCTGAAGGGCGGGTACTCGTCCCGCAGCAGGTTGGTGTAGGCCTGCACCCGCCAGCCCCAGCGGGTCACCCCCACCAGGAAGTCGAACAGCCCCCTGGGGAAGCGGGCGGTGAACAGGATGGCGAACCAGGCCAGCACCCAGGCCAGCAAGGCCACCAGCCACAGCAGCCCCAACACGATGTAATGGGGGAAGGCGAGCAGCCACTTGACGAAGATGAGCAGTCGCGACAGCCGCTCCGGGTAGGCCACCTCCAGGGTCACGGGGTAGCGCCCCGCGTCCCAGGAGAAGGGAGGGTACTCGTCGCGCATGAGGCCGGTGTAGGCGCCGACGTTGGCCTGCCACCGCCACGAGTTCACCACCAGGTCGAACAGCCCCCGTGGGTACCTGCCCGTGAACAGGATGGCGAACCAGGCGACGAAGGTCACGGCGCTCACCAGCACCCCCAGGGCGTAGAGGATGAAGTAGTGGGGAAGGGCCAGCAGCCACTTGACGAAGATGAGCCAGCGCGAGAGCCTGGTCGGGTACTCGACGTCGAAACGCAGCGGGTAGCCGTCGCCAGCATACGTGCCCACGATGTCACCTCCTCAGCGCTGATTTACCGAAGTATAGGGCTGATGAGTAGAGATGACAAGCTCCGTTGGTCGGGCCTCCGCCCCGTTTTGACCCCCCGACGCCTCGCCCCTACAATCGGTGAGGGATGGGCAAGAAGGGCCCCAAGACACCTCCAGCAGGACCGCTCACGGCCCGGGACCCCCAGGCCCTGGCCACCGCCGTGCGCCAGTTCAATTCCTGGCGCTTCTGGGACTGCCACGAGACGCTGGAGGAGCTGTGGCAGCAGGAGGAGACGGCCCTGGCCGACCTCTATCAGGGCCTCATCAAGGCGGCGGCCGGCTTCCACCACCTGCTCCGTGGCAACGGCCGCGGTGCCCGCCTCCTCCTCTCAGGGGCCCTGGCCCTTCTGGCGCCCTTTCCGCCCCGTTGCCTGGGCCTCGACCTGCAGGGCCTGCGCCAGGGCATCGGTCGCTGCCTGGAGCACCTGCAGGCCCTGGGGCAGGAGGGGCCCGCCCGCTTCGACCTCTCGCTCATTCCGACCATCGACTACCGACCGGAGGAGGCACATGGCTCCCCGTGAGGGAACGGTGACCGTCAACGGCCTGCGGCTCCATTACCTGGAGTGGGGAGGGGAGGGGCCGACCGTGGTCCTCCACCACGCCACCGGCCTCCACGCCTGGGTCTGGCAGCCCATCGCCCAGCGGCTGGCAGCCAGGGGGCGCATCCTGGCCTACGATGCCCGTGGCCATGGCGACTCGGATAAGCCCGCCTCCGACTACGGCTGGGACCGCTTCGCCCAGGACTTGGTGGCCTTCATCGAGGCGCTGGGCCTGGCGCCGGCCACGCTGGTGGGGCATTCCAGCGGCGGCACGGCCGCCCTGGCCTGCGCCGCCTGGCGGCCCGAGCTGGTGTCCCGCGTCGTCGCCCTGGAGCCGGTGCTGGTGCCGCCCCAGGTGGAGGGCCGCGTCCCTTCCCACCGAGCGCTGGCGGAGGGCGCCCGCCGCCGTCGCACCGTTTGGCCCAGCCTCGAGGCCGCGGCCCGGCATCTGCGCCAGCGGGAGGCCTACGCGCAATGGCGGGAGGACGTCCTGCGCCTATACCTGGAAAAGGGGACCTTTCACCGGCCCGACGGCCAGGTGGAGCTGAAGATGAGCGGCCATCTGGAGGCCCAGGTCTACGAGGGCCGCCCTGCCCTGGACATCTGGCGCTTGCTGCCCTCGGTCCGCTGCCCGGTGCTCCTGGTGGTGGGCCGCAGCCCAGCCCCAGCGCTGGATGTAGGCATCAGGGAGGCGGCCCGACGCCTGCCCGCCGCCCGGCTGGAGCAGATGACGGCCGGCAGCCACTTCTTCCCCCAGGAGCTGCCGGAGGAGACGGCGGCCGTCATCGAGTCCTTCCTGGACGAGGCATGAAGGACGCCCCGCTGTTGAGGGTGAAGCGGCTGCGCCCCGGCGCCTTCCTGCCGTCCCGTGCCACCGAGGGGGCGGCCGGTCTGGACCTCTACGCCTGCCTGGAGGGGGAGCTGACCCTGGGGCCCGACCCGGTGCTGGTGCCCACGGGCATCGCTATCGAGCTGCCGCCGGGCTACGAGGCCCAGGTCCGCCCCCGTTCGGGGCTGTCGGCCCAGGGGGTGGCGGTGGCCTTCGGCACCATCGACGCCGATTACCGGGGAGAGGTCTTGGTGACCATGTATACGGTGGGCACTAGGCCCCCCTACACCGTCCGACACGGCGACCGCATAGCCCAACTGGTGGTGGCGCGGGTGGAGGTGCCTGCGCTGGAGGAGGCGGAGGAGCTGTCGCCCACCGGCCGCGGCCCCGGCGGCCACGGCTCCACCGGCCGCTGAAGGGGCGCTCAGGCCCCTCCAACGCCACCGGCCGAGGCCCGTGTCCCATCGGGCCTCGGCCGGTGCCTTCGGTCCGCCGGCAGGACCCAGGATGCCCGGGTGGACCCGGGCTGGTGGCGGGCCTTCCCTACCACCAGTGGAGGTCGAAGCGGTCCAGGTTCATCACCTTGTTCCAGGCCGCCACGAAGTCGCGGACGAACTTCTCCTGGTTGTCGTCCTGGGCGTAGAACTCGGCCTGGGCCCGCAGCTGTATGTTGGAGCCGAAGACCAGGTCCACACGGGTCGCCGTCCACTTGAGCCTGCCCGTGGCCCGCTCGTAGCCCTCGTAGACCTGCGGGTTAGCGGTGGGCCGCCATTCGATCCCCATGTCCAGCAGGTTGACGAAGAAGTCGTTGGTGAGGGCGCCGGGGCGGTCGGTGAACACGCCGTGGGAGGTGCCACCGTAGTTGGCGCCCAGCACCCTCAGCCCACCGATGAGGACCACCAGCTCCGGCACCGTGAGGGTGAGGAGCTGGGCCTTGTCCAGCAGTACCCGCTCGGTAGGCATGCTCTCGTATCCGGGCTTGACGTAGTTGCGGAAGCCATCGGCCACCGGCTCCAGGTAGTTGTAGAACTCGACCTCCGTCTGCTCCTGACTGGCGTCGGTGCGGCCGGGGGCGAAGGGCACCTCGACCTGGAAGCCGGCCCGCCTGGCCGCCTCCTCGATGGCCGCGGCGCCCCCCAGCACGATCAGGTCCGCCAGGGAGACCCGCTTGTTCCCCCTCTGGGCGGCGTTGAAGCGGGCCTGGATCTCCTCCAGGGTCCGGAGGACCCGGGCCAGCTGGGCCGGCTCGTTGACCTCCCAGTCCTTCTGCGGGGCCAGGCGGATGCGGGCACCGTTGGCGCCGCCGCGCCGGTCGGAGGCGCGGAAGGTGGAGGCCGCCGACCAGGCGGTGTATACCAGCTCGCGGACGGTCAGCCCGGAGGCGAGTATCTCCCGCTTCAGTTGGGCGATGTCGTCGGCGTCGATGAGCTCGTGGTCCACCGGCGGCAGGGGGTCCTGCCAGATGAAGTCCTCCTCCGGCACCTCGGGGCCCAGGTAGCGCGACTTGGGCCCCATGTCCCGGTGGGTCAGCTTGAACCAGGCCTTGGCGAAGCTGTCGGCGAACAGCTGCGGGTCGTCACGGAAGCGGAGGGCTATCTGCCTGTATATGGGGTCCTCCCTCAGGGCCAGGTCGGTGGTCAGCATGACGGGGGCGTGGACCTTGTTGGGGTCATGGGCGTCGGGGACCAGGTCCTGGGGTTCGGGGTTCACCGCCACCCACTGCCAGGCACCGCCGGGGCTCTTCTCGAGGCGGTACTCATACTTGAACAGGAGCTCCAGGAACTTGTTGTCCCACTTGGTGGGCGTCGGGGTCCAGACGCCCTCCAGGCCGCTGGTGATGGTGTCCGGCCCCTTGCCGCTGCCGTAGCTGTTCTTCCAGCCAAGGCCCTGCTGCTCGATGGGGGCAGCGTCGGGCTCGGGCCCCAGGTGCTTCTTGGGGTCGGCTGCTCCGTGGGTCTTGCCGAAGGTGTGGCCCCCGGCGATGAGGGCCACCGTGTCCTCGTCGTTCATGCCCATGCGGGCGAAGATCTCGCGGATCTCCTGGGCGGCAGCCAGGGGGTCCGGGTTCCCGCCCGGCCCCTCCGGGTTCACGTAGATGAGGCCCATCTGGGTGGCTGCCAGGGGCCTCTGGAGCTCCCTCTGGCCGTTGTGGCTGTTGTGGCGCTGGTCGCCGAGCCAGTCGATCTCCGGGCCCCAGTAGACGTCCTCGGGCGGCTCCCAGATGTCCACGCGACCGGCACCGAAGCCCAGGGTCTTGAAGCCCATGGACTCCATGGCCACGTTGCCAGCCAGGATGATGAGGTCTGCCCAGGAGATCTTGTTGCCGTACTTCTTCTTGATGGGCCACAGGAGCCGTATGGCCTTGTCCAGGCTGATGTTATCGGGCCAGCTGCGCCGTGGCGGGAAGCGAATGCTGCCGTCGAGGCCGCCGCCCCGACCGTCAAAGACCCGATAGGAGCCGGCGCTGTGCCAGGCCAGGCGGATGAACAGGGGGCCATAGTGGCCGTAGTCGGCCGGCCACCAGTCCTGCGACTGGGTCATCAGCCTTCGCAGGTCCTCCTTCAGGGCGTAGTAGTCCAGCTCAGCGAAGGCCTTGGCGTAGTTGTAGTCGGGGTCAGTAGGGGTGAGGGTGGGAGGGTTCTGGTAGAGGATGCGGAGGTTCAGCTCCTCCGGCCACCACACCCGGAGCATGTTGCCGCCGAGGGTGGTATGCCTGTAGTCGTACATGGCCACCTGTCGCTCGCTCTCCACGCCCATGGCTGCCCTCCCTTTGCGGTCTTGTCTTCGGCGCCGGCGCCGTTGGCGGTAGTCAGGCGTCGCACCTTAAGGCTGCTATCTTGGATTCTATACAAAGAAAGGGCCGAGGGCAAGGTGGGCCTGGAGCTATCGAGTCAATGGCAGAGGGCCGCGGCAGCCGTATCGGGCCCGTTACAAAAGGGGCGGCGCCGGCAGCTGCCGGCGCCGCCGCCGCCCGCCGACCCCGCAACCCTCTTACCTGGTCTCGGGCTGCTCCCGCTCGGCCAGGACCAGGGCGTAGACCAGCCCGGCCACGAGGCCGCCAGCCAGGCCCAGCCAATACATGGCGAAGTCGGCCCAGTAGTTGGCCACCGCGGCCGTGGCGAAGACGCGGGCCACGTTCAGGGCCGCCCCGGTCAGGGGGAAGGCCAGGAGCATGGCGACGAACATCACCAGGCCCACGGCCAGGCCGCCGAAGGCCCGCTGGCCCCGCGGGTCCACCAGGGTGGAGAGGAAGGCCAGCACCAGCACGAAGGTCAGGGCCGCCTCCAGGAACCCGCCCGTGAACAGGGCCGGCCAGCTCCCATGGTAGCGGTCACTGAAGGTCAGGACGGCCGAGCGGGCGGCATCGGTGGCCATGCCACGGTAGACGAAGTTGAGCATGAGGGCGCCCAGGAGGCCCCCCACCAGCTGCCCGGCCATGTAGAGCAGGCCCTCCAGCAGGGGCAGCCGTCGCGCCGCCATGACGCCCAGGGTCACCGCGGGGTTGATGTGGCCCCCGGAGAAGGGGTGGAAGACGGAGACGATGATTCCGTAGGCGACGGCGGTGCCCAGGGCCACCGTGAGCAGGCCAATGGAGCCGTGGGTCCGCTCGGCCACGTGGACCAGCAGGGAACCGGCCAGGAAGACGAAGGTCAGGCTGCCCAGGAACTCGGCGAAGACGGGACGGGCCGCCTCTACCATCTCCCGCACGTTGGCGGGCACCCAGGTCCAGGGCACCTCCCTAGTGCCCCACCTGACCTTTATGGGAGGAAACAGCACCGCCATACCCTATCACCTCCTCGGCAAGGTCTTCAGGGCCGGCGGGCGGCCGGCATCGTCTTTTTCGATGGCCGACCTTCTCTCCTCCGATAACTAATCTAGTCAGCACCGATGGAGGCTGTCAAGTATGGCAAGAATGAGGCAGTTTGGCGAGGGACGCCTCACAGGCCCAAGGCCCGCCTCACCGCCGCCGCCTGCTCCTGGGGCGGCCAGGAGGCGTCCAGCACCAGCCGCTCTTCCGGGGGCAGCTCGTCGGGAGGCTCCAGGGCCTCCTTCTGGCGCAGGTATATCTGCCAGTCGGCGTCGGAGGGGCCGCCAGCCCCCTCCCGCCCCGACAGGCGACGGCGGACCAGCTCGTCGTCGGCCCGCAGCTCCAGGCACAGGAAGCGGACCCCCTGCTGCCGGGCCAGGCGGCGCGCCGCCTCCCTCTGCCAGCGGCGCAGGAAGGTGGCGTCCAGCACCGCCCATTTCCCGTCCCGCAGCAGGGCTTCGGCCCGCGACAGCATCTCGGCGTAGGTGCGACGGGTGAAGGACGGGGCGTAGAGGCCCCGCTGCCAGGGCGCCCGCGCCGGCTGGTCGGGGGCGAGGCCGGCCAGCTCCTTGCGGACCACGTCGGAGGAGACGACGGGCAGGCCCAGGGCAGCGGCCAGGGTGGACTTGCCGCTGCCGGCGAGGCCGCAGGTGATCAGCAGGGCCGGCCAGTCGCGAGCGGCGTAGCGACAGGCCAGGTCGAAATAGCGGCGCGCCCGCGCCAGGGCGGCCTCCCTCTCCCGGGGCGGCACCTCGGGCTGGCGCAGCAGGAGGCCCTCCACCTTGCCCCGCACCGCCGCCCGGTAACAGCGGTAGAAGTCCAGGACGCCCGTGAGCCCGCTGTCGCCGCTGGCCTCCAGGTAGGCGGCCACGAAGGCCTCGGCCAGGTCGGGGCGCCCCCGGAACTCCAGGTCCATGGCCAGGAAGGCCACGTCGCCGGCCACGTCGGTGTAACGGAGGCGACGGCTGAACTCGATGCAGTCCATGATGCAGACGGAGCCGTCGGGCCAGACGACGACGCTCTCGCTGCGCAGGTCGCCGTGACACTCCCGCACCCGTCCCTGGGCCGCCCGCAGCCGCAGCAGGGGGCGACGGCGGCGCAGGAACCACAGGACGTATCCCCGCAGCAGGGCGTCCTGCTGGGGGGTTATGGTCTCGCCCACGAAGTCCTGCCACTGCTGGAAGTTCTCGCGCCAGGCGTAGGCGATGGCCCAGGTCCCGTAGCGGCCCACGTGGGGGCCCGTGGGGGCCTCGGCATGGGCCTCGGCGAGACGGCGGGCGACGGCCGCCAGCATATCCGACGTGGCCCGACCCGCCTCCAGGAGGCGGTGCAGCATGCGCCCCTCGGGCACGCGGCGCATCTTGACGGCATACTCCACCGGCCGGCCGCGACCGTCCAGGGAGAGGCGCCCGTCCTCCTCCCGCACCGCCGCCACCCCCAGATAGACGTGGGGACAGTAGCGGCGGTTCAGCTCCACCTCCCGCCGACAGTAGTAGCGACGGCGAGGGAGGGTGGAGTAGTCCAGGAAGCCGAAGTCCACCGCCTTCTTGACCTTGTAGGCGTAGTCGCCGGCGAGGAAGACATAGGATATGTGGGTCTGGAGGACGTCCACCCTCTCCACCGGGTGGGGGTAAAAGGACGGGTCGAGAAAGGGACGGACGGCCGGGGGCAGGGCGGACGGGTCCATGGCCCGCACCAATATAGCAGAACCACGTCTAGCACTCAAGACTGATGACTGCCAATATGGGGCCGTGGCTGGCAGGATTTGATATATTGGTTATCAAGTCTATTGACAACGGGCTGCGGGAGCGGTAGAATGCGGGCGCGACCAGGGTGGCAGGAGGTGATGGCCATGCGCGACCTGCGCCGCTGTCCCCGCTGCAGCGGCATGCTCTTCGTGGAGACCTACCTGGGCAACGAGGCCGACCTGGTGTGCGTCCAGTGCGGCTACCGCACGCCCCTGGAGACGGCCCCCTTCTATGACCGTCGTGGCCGGCACCAGGGCGGCCAGCCGGCCCGTCGCGCCGCCTGATGAGCCCATCGTCGGTCACGCCCGTCGTCACCTCTTTCCTGCTCAGGCGGGGCCCCGGCGGGCCCCGCCTGCTTCTCCTGCGCCGCAGCGCCAGGGTGGGCACCTATCGCGGCCGCTGGGCCGGCATCAGCGGCTACCTGGAGGACGATGACCCCCTGGCCCAGGCCCTGAGGGAGATTGAGGAGGAGGCGGGCCTGCCGCCCTCGGCGGTGCGTCTGCTGCGGGGCGGCCGTCCCCTGCCTGTCCCCGACCCGCGCCTGGGGCGGCTGTGGCTGGTCCACCCCTTCCTCTTCGAGCTGGCCCCCGGCTGGGTGCCCCGCCTGGACTGGGAGCACACCCGCGCCCGCTGGGTCCGCCCCGAGACCCTATTCCGTCTGCCCACGGTGCCCCGCCTGCCCGAGGCGCTGCAGCGGGTCTACCCCCTAGTGCCGCCGTCCGTGGAGGCCGCTGCCGAGTCCATTGCCGCCGACCGGCGCCGTGGTGCCCGTCAGCTGGCGTTGGCCGCTCTCGAGGCCCTGGCGGCAGCCGCCAGCGACGCGCCCTCGCGCCTACGGGCGGCCGCCTGCTACCTGGCCCGGTCGCGGCCCGGCATCCCGGCCGTTGCCCTGGCGGTGGCCCACGCCTACCGCCGCGCCGCCGGCTCCCCTGACCCCGTCGCCGAGCTGGGCAGGGCCCGGGCCGAGCTGGAGAGAACGGCCCGCGAGGCGGCCTCACAGGCTGCCTCCCATCTCCCTGCCGGGACCATCGCCACCTACAGCCGGTCCTCTACGGTGCTGGCGGCCCTCCTGGCCCGTCGCCCGGCCCGGGTCCTGCTGAGCGAGGGGAGGCCCGGGCAGGAGGGGCTGCAACTGGCGCGGGAGCTGGCCGGGGCCGGCATCGCCGTCACCTTGGTGGCCGACGCCCAGCTCCCGGGGCTGGTGGCGGAGGCGGAGGCGGTGGTGGTGGGGGCCGATGCCCTGCTGGCCGACGGCTCCTTCGTCAACAAGGCTGGCACCCTGGCCCTGGCCCTGGCCGCCCGTCGCCATCGGGTCCCCTTCTACGTGGTGGCTGAGGCCTGGAAGGCCCTGCCCCCGGGCGTCGCCCCCTTCCCCGAGGAGGGGGAGGCCGACGAGATAGCCCCGCCGACGATGGGTGTGACGGTGCGCAACCCCTACTTCGAGACGACCCCCGCCAGCCTGGTGACGGCCTACCTGACGGAGGGCGGCGCCCTGCCGCCGGCCGCCCTCCGTTCCCAGGCCGTCGTCGCCCGCGAGGCGTGGCGACGCCTCTTCGGTCGCCCGCGGGCCGATTTGGCCTAGGGGGGCCGCTGCACTACACTGGTATCGTCGGCCCATACCGGGGGGAGACCGTGTCCCAGAGCCTGGACGAGCTGGTGCGGCTGTTGGAGGAGGCCAAGGAGGAGCTGGCCTCGGCCCTGGAGCAGGTGACGCCCCAGGAGTTCGCCTGGGAACGGGAGGGGCGTTCCATACGCCGCACCGTCGAGGAGACGGCCGACCGCTTCAACCTCCACCTCAGCCGCTACCTGGCGCGGGCCCTGGGGCTGCCGCCCCCGCCCTGCGTGGTGCCGGCCCAGCTGGGCTCGCCGCGGGAGGCGGCCATCGCCGTGCGCATCGCCCACCGACGCCTGGGCAATCTGCTGCACGACCTCCGTCCGGAGGACCTGACCAAGTCCGTGGCCGTGGACGACGAGGGGCTGGTCCAGGTGGGGGACCTGATAGAGAGGGCCCTGGCCTGCTACCGTCAGGCCCTGGCCCAGGTGCGGGAGCTGCAGGAGGCCTACCGGGGGGCGACGGGCCGGACATGAGGGAGGGACGCTGGCACCGGCAGGCCTTGGCCCACGAGGTCCAGGGGCCCGACGACCAGATCGACCTGGCCCGCTGCGCCCTCCTCATCGCCTGCGAGGAGTACCCGGGGCTGGACGTGGACTCCTACCTGTGCCTGCTGGACGAGCTGGCCTGTCGCTGTCGGCACCAGCTGCGGCCCGGCAGCGGGCCCTACCACATCATCGGCACCATCAACCACGTGCTCTTCCAGCAGGAGGGCTTCCGGGGCAACCGCCGCGACTACTACGATCCCGAGAACTCCTACCTGAACCGGGTCCTGGAGCGGCGGGTGGGCATCCCCATCACCCTTTCGCTGGTCTACATGGAGGTGGCGCGACGCCTCGGCTTCCCTCTGCGGGGCGTGGCCCTGCCCGGCCACTTCATCGTCAAGTATGTGGGGCCCGGGGAGGAGGTCTTCATCGACCCCTTCCATGAGGGGGCCATCCTCAGCGTGGAGGAGTGCGAGGAGCGGGTGTGGGAGGCCACCGGCCGCTCCGACCTGCTGAGCCCCCACCACCTGGAGGCCACCACCAGGCGACAGATGCTGCTGCGGCTGCTGCACAACCTGAAGGCCATCTACGTGGGGCGGGAGGACTACGACCGCGCTCTGGGGGTCATCGAGCTGGCCCTGACCGTGGCCCCCTGGGACCTGGACCAGGTGCGGGACCGGGGCCTGGTCTGCTACCATTTGGGCCGCTACGGACAGGCCATCGCGGACCTGGAGAGCTACCTGCGTTTCTGCCCAGATGCCCCTGACTCGGCCAAGATAGCCATGGTGGTGGACCTGGCCCGCCAGCGCCTGGCCGGCGAGAGCCGGGAAGGAAAGTGAAGGAACGTCGCCCCCTGCTCATCGCCCACGCCTACGGCAACCGCCGCGACCTGCTGGAGGCCGCCCTAAAGGCAGGGGCCGACATGGTGGAGGTGGACGCCTGGTGCCGGGGCGGTCGCCTCTGGGCGCGGCATGAGCGGCGGCTGGGCCCCCTGCCCCTCCTGTTCGATTGGCGGCGCCACGCCTACCACGGCCTGGGCCCCTGGGCGGTGCCCCTGGGCAGCGGCTACCTGCGCCTCGACCTCCACCCCCTCCCCTTGGAGGAGGTGGTGCGGATGACCAGGGGCCGTTGCCGCCTGCTGGTGGACGTCAAGGGACGCTACACCCCCGCCTACGCCCGCCAATATGTGGCCGCCCTGGAGCGGCTCCTGACCCTCGCCCCTGGGGAGCTGGTCCTCTGTGGCCAGGAATGGGGGGTGCTGGACGCTGCCCGCCAAACGCTGCCCTCCCTGCCCGTCCGTTACAGCCTGGAGACGCCCCATCAATGGCAGCGGCTGTGGCCTCGACTGCGCGATGGGCTGCGCCCCGACGGCCTCTGCCTGCACCGCTCGCTGGTGGAGCCGCAGCGGGCGGCCCTGCTGGCCGAGCTGGGGCTGGGCTTCTACGTCTGGACGGTGGACAGGCCGGACGAGGCGCGCCGCGTCCTGGGGCTGGGGGCGGAGGGGGTCATCACCAATCGACTGAACCTGCTATCGTCCCTGGACTCGTAGCCACTGCGGCCTAGCGGGGTATGAGGTGCACCGCCAGGGCCTTGAAGGAGGCCACCACCGTCACTCCCGGCCCCAGGCCCAGCTGCTCAGCCGAGGCTGCCGTCACGTAGGCCACCAGGGGGAAGCCGCAGTCCAGGTCCACCCGCACCTGGGGTCCAGGCCCCACCGGCGAAAGGCGCATCACCCTGCCCGGCAGGCGGTTGCGGGCGCTGCCCGCCTCCTCCCCGCTCCCTAGGGGTGCTAGGACTATGTGCTCCGGCCGCACGCAGGCCCACGCCTGCCCCTCGCCGCTGACGGACTCGGCCGCTGCCCACAGCAGGTGAGGCCCCACCCGCAGCTGCGCCAGCCCCCCCTGGACGGCCACCACCTGTGCCGGAAGCACGTTCTCCACCCCCAGGAAGCGGGCCACCTCGGCGTCGGCCGGCTGGGCGAAGACGACCTGGGGCGGCCCCACCTGCCGCAGTCGGCCTGCTATGAGGACGGCCACCCGGTGTCCCAGGCGCAGGGCCTGGGCACGGTCGTGGGTGACCAGCACGGCCGTGGTAGCCGTCTCCCGCAGCAGCGACTCCAGCTCGTCCACCATCTCCTGCTGCATGGGGGCATCCAGGGAGGCGAAGGGCTCGTCCAGCAGCAGCACCTCCGGCGAGAGGGCCAGGGCGCGGGCCAGGCTGACGCGTTGGGCCTCTCCGCCCGACAAGTGCCGCGGCGACCGTTGGGCCAAGTGGGCCACGCCCAGCCGCTCCAGCCAACGCTGGGCGCGCCGCCGCTGCTCCCGACGGGGAAGGCCGCGCAGGGCCATGCCCAGGCGCACGTTGGCCTCCACCGTCATGTCCAGCAGCAACGGTTCCTGGAACACCACCGCCATGCGCCGTCGGTAGGGGAGGGGGTCGCCCGTCACCGGCCTGCCCTCCCATAGCACCTGGCCGCTGCTGGGCCGCTCCAGGAGGGCCAGGAGGCGCAGGAGGGTGCTCTTGCCGGCGCCGTTGGGCCCCAGGACGGCCAGTACCTCCCCCGCCACCACCTCCAGGGAAGGCACCTCCAGCACCGTGCGCCCCTGCCGCCTTACCACCACGTCCCGCAGGGCCAGCTTGGGCGGCTGGCGCTGGCTGCCGTCGTGGCCCGTGGCCCTGGCTCCTCGCATGGCCTCAGGGAAGGCGCCGCTGCTGGACCGTCGTCAGCAACAGGTTCACGGCGAAGACCAGGGCCAGCAGCAGCAACGAGAGGGCAATGGCCAGGTCGAAGTTGCCGCGGCTGGTCTCCAGCACGATGGCCGTGGTCAGGACCCGAGTCTCGCCCTCGATATTGCCCCCCACCATCAGGGAGGCCCCCACCTCGGAGATGGCGGCCCCGAAGCCGGCCATTATGGCCGCCAGGAGGGGCAACCGTGCCTCCCTCAGCAGCAACAGCAGGGCCTGCCAGCGGGACGCGCCCAGCGCCAGCACCTGCAGCCGCAGGTGCGGGTGGAGGGACCCGATGGCGGCGGCGGTGAAGCCGGTGACGATGGGCAAGGCGATGACGGCCTGGGCGATGACCATGGCGGCCGGCGTGTAGATGAGGCCCAGGGCCCCCAAGGGGCCGCTGCGCCACAGGAGCACCGCCACCAGCAGCCCCACCGCCACCGGCGGCAGCCCCATGCCGGTGTTGACCAGCGCCAGGGCCAGACGGCGCCCCGGGAAGGAGGCCAGGGCCAGGACGGAGCCGACGGCCACCCCCAGGGCGGTGGCTACCAGGGTGGCCAGGCCCGACACCAGCAGCGTGAGGGCTGTCACCCTGAGCACCTCGGGGTCCAGGTCTACCAGAAGGCGGAAGGCGCCGCGTATGCCGTCCCACAGCAGGTCCATGGGGCCCCCTGCCCTAGCGGGCGCCCGTCAGCTCGCGCTCGTCCCGGCCAGCGTCGGCGAAGAACAGGGGCTGGCCGTAGCGGTCGATGCCAAAGCTAGCGATGACCTCCTGAGCCTCGGGCGAGACCAAGAACTCCACGAAGGCCAGCGCCCCCCTTTCGTTCACCTTGGGGTGGACGGCGGGGTTCACCCGCATGACGTGGTAGACATTGTATAGCTGGGGGTCCCCCTCCACCAGCACAGCCAGGTGGAAGGTGCGGCTCAGGGCCAGATAGGTGGCCCGGTCGGTGAGGGTGTAGCCCCCCTTCTGGGCGGCGATGGTCAGGGTGGCGCCCATGCCCTGCCCCGTCTGCTGGTACCAGTCCCGGCCCGAAGGGTCTATGCCCGCCTGCCGCCACAGCCGCAGCTCCAGCTTGTGGGTGCCCGAATCGTCGCCGCGGCTGATGAAGAGGCTGCCGCTGGCGGCGATGCGCTTCAGGGCCTCCACCGGCCCCAGGCCGGCGATGTGGGCGGGGTCGCTGGGCGGCCCGACGATGATGAAGTCGTTGTGCATAACCAGCCGCCGGTCGAGGCCGTGGCCCTCAGCCATGAAACGCTCCTCGTCCTCGGGCGAGTGGGCCAGGACGACATCGGCGTCGCCCCGTCGCCCCATCTCCAGGGCCTGCCCCGAGCCCACCGCCACCACCTTCAGGCGGTAGCCCGTGCGCTTCTCGAACATGGGCACCAGCACGTCCAGGAGCCCCGAGTCCTGGGTGCTGGTGGTGGTGGCAAGGATGACCGCGTCGCTGGTCCCGCAGCCCACCGACAGCAGGCCCAGGGCCAGCGCGGCCAGGGCGGCGAGAGAACGGATCATCGGTTATCGATTATGGCCCGGCGAACGAACATGTGCCAGTCGCCCGGTTCAGGGCTTCAGCAACACCTTGATGCACCCCTCCCGGCGATGGGCGAACATGTCGTAGGCCCTGGGCGCCTCGGCCAGGGGCAGCACGTGGGTGACGATGACCGAGGGGTCCAGCTTCCCCTCCGCTATGAGCCCCAGCAGACGGCCCATGTAGTTCCTGGACGGGCAGATGCCGGTGCGGAAGGAGATGTCCCGCAGGAAGGCCTGGAAGAGAGGGAAGGGGAACTCGGGCTCCGAATAGACCCCCACCACCGAGATGGTGCCCCCGCCCCGCACGTAGCTGAAGCAGGACTTAACCGATTCCTGGTGCCCCACCGCCTCGATAACGACGTCGGCGCCGCGGCCGTCGGTGTGCTCCCGCACCGCCGCCAGGGGGTCCTGCCGCCCCATGTCCACGGCGATGGAGCCGAGGCGCTGGGCCATCTGCAGCCGCTCAGGCACCGAGTCGATGGCGATGACGGCGGCGGGCCCGAAGAGCCTGGCAGTCATCTGGGCGAAGAGGCCCACCGGCCCGCACCCCACGACCACCACCACGTCCCCCGGCTGGATGCCGCCCATCTCACAGGCGAAGTAGCCCGTGGCCAGGATATCGCCCACGAAGATGGCCTTCTCGTCGCTGACCCCCTCCGGCACCTTCTCCAGGGTGAAATGACCGAAGGGCACGCGCATATACTCGGCCTGGGCACCGGGCGCCATGCCGAAGCCCAGGATCTGCTGACGGGGGCACTGGGTAGGCCAGCCCTTGCGGCAGAAGAAGCACTCGCCGCAGCTGGCCGTAAAGGCCCCCACTACCCGGTCGCCCGGGCGCAGGTTGGTCACCGCCTCCCCTACCTCCTGCACCACCCCGACATACTCGTGGCCCAGCACCCAGCCGGTGAGGGGGAAGGGCATGCGGCCGTTGTAGACGTGCAGGTCGGAGCCGCAGACGGCGGCCGTGGTCACCTTGATGACCACATCGGTGGGTTGCTCGATGCGCGGCTCGGGGACCTCCTTGACGGCTACCTGGAAGGGGCCTTCGAAGGTGACGGCCTTCATCTTACAGCGACCTCCCGGAGAGATGGTCGTCCGGACGCGAGCGGAGAGAAGGCACCAAGACCATAGCGCCACCCTCGGCCTGTGTCAACTTCGGCGTTCCCCTCCCCGACAGCCCCCATGGCCGGTCTTCCCCCCGTAACCACTCCGCAGGCCAGCCCAGAGGTGTTGACAAGTGGCTTATCACTACTGTAATAAGTTGTCAACATGTGGACGCCGGCCCCGGCGCCCCTGCCCCGCCCGGCCGTCTGTGGCGCGGAGCAGCCCGTAAGGGGACGTCCCGGGGGCCGCCGCCTTCGGCCCTATCTCCTGATGGCCCTCGCCCTGGCCGCCCTCCTTCTGCCGCCGCGTTCCCTGCCGGCCCAGGAGCGGACCGCTTTCATCGTCAATACGGCCCAGGACCTGGCCGATGCCGTCCCGGATGACGGCCACTGCTCCACCTCTCGGGATCCCTCGGAAGGGCTTTGCTCCCTGCGGGCGGCCATCATGGAGGCGGGGGCGAACCCGGAGGGCAGCTTCGAGGTCGTGCTGGCGGGTGGTGAGGAGTATGCGCTCACCATCAACCTTGCCGACGCCGGCGAGGACGACGACCTGGGCTATGTGGGCGACCTGGACGTGGTGGGGGACGTGCTCGTGCGCACCGAGGGCAGCGGTCCAGCCGTCGTCCGCCGCGGCCTCCCTGACCCCTGCCAGCCCGATGGCGTGGCGGCGCCCCACGAGTTCCGCGTCTTCCATGTGGGCCCCGGGGCCATCGCCGCTGCCCTGGAGCTGCGCAACGTCTGGGTCAGGGACGGCTGCGCCGAGGGCGACGGCGGGGGGATCCTGGCAGGCAGCAACGCCTCCCTGTCCATCGTCGGCGGCACGGTGAGCGACAACCGCGCCCTGGGGAGCGGCGGCGGCATCCGCTTCGCTGGCTCCTGCCCCGGGTGCGCCCTCACGGTGCAGGACACCACCGTCCGCGGCAACGCTGCCCGCCTAGGGGGAGGCATAGCCGCCGACGACAAGGCCGTGGTCCTGGACAGCGCCGTGCTGGACAACGAGGCCTCGTCCGGTGGCGGCGGCCTGCTCCTGGCCGGGTCGGCACGGCTAGAGGGCGTGGTCGTGCAGGCCAACCGGCAGGTGGGCGCCGATGACCCCTTGGGGGGCGGGGGCCTTCTCTGCGGCGGCCTGGTGGATGCGCCCTGCCTCCAACTGTCCATCGTCGGGGGGAGCTTCGGCGGCCACGGACAAGGCAACAGCGCCACTGGCCCCGGCGGGGGGCTGAGGGTCATGGGCGGCAGCCTGAGCATGTCGGGCACGGTCGTTGCCGGCAACGGGAGCGGCCAGCAGGGCGGGGGCCTGGCGCTGCGGGACGTCGGGGCCACCCTGCACGACTCTTACTGGTCTGGCAACGTGGCCGCCACCCAAGGAGGGGCCATCTACGCCGAGGGCGGCCAGCTCCACATGGCACGGTCCACCGTGGTCGGCAGCCGGGCCGGGACCGGCGGGGGCCTGTATCTGGGCGGGGCCGCCAGGGGGACCCTGGTCAACAGCACCCTCAGCGGCAACGAGGCGGAGGGCCAGGGTGGAGGCATGGGCCTGGGGGCGAGGGCATCCCTGGACCTCTTCTTCAGCACCGTGACCGCCAACCGCGGGACCCCCGGCGGGGGCCTCCGCCTGGACGAGCCAGCCGATGCGGGCGTCCTGCGGCGGTTGAAGGCCACCATAGTGGCCGCCAACGAGACCACCAGCGGGGATGGCGGCAGCGACTGCTCCGGTGCCTTCGTCTCGCTGGGCTACAACCTGCTGGGGGACGCCGGCGGCTGCACGTTCGAACCACAAACGGGCGACACCGTCGGCCAGGACCCCCTGCTGGCGGGGCTG
>DATLZD010000044.1:0-16409 GCA_035574155.1 Dehalococcoidia bacterium
CCGGGTGGCCCGCGGCCGCCCGACGAGGGGGTGAAAAGGGATGCAGAGTCCGGTGCTGGAAGGGGCCTCGACGCCCCCCTCCCGCCTGCTGCAGCGGGTGCGGGAGGACGCCCTGCCCGAGCACACCGACTACCGCGACACGGGCTGCGACATCCACCCTTCCTGCCTCTCCTGTCCCCTGCCCCGCTGTCGCTATGACGAGCCAGGGGGCATAAGGGCGCTGCTGGGGGCCTACCGCGACCGGCAGATCGTGGCCCTGCGCCGCCAGGGGGTGGGCATCGAGGAGCTGGCGCGGCGCTTCGGCGTCTCGCGGCGCACCGTCTTCCGCGCCCTGGAGAAGGCCCGCGCCCAGGAGGGCAAGGGAGGGGAGCTATGAGCGCCGTCCTCTCCCCACCTCTGCCCCAGCAGTTGGCCCGTCTGGACCTGGCGCGGCTCCAGGCCTACCGCGACAACCTCGACTTCTACCGGGGCGTTCAGTGGAGCGGCCCGCCCCGAAGGCGGGAGCGTCGCCTCACCTTCAACTATGCCAAGGCGGTCATCGACAAGACGGCGTCCTACGTCATCAACGGGCTGGAGGTGCACCTGCTGCCGGGGGAGGCCTCGCGTCGGGCCGAGGCCCTGGCCCGCGAGGCGGAGGAGGCCCTGAGGGAGGTCCATCAGGCCAACGGCCTCGACCAGATAGACCTGGACAACGAGATCGACTGCTCGGTGCTGGGGGACGCCTGCTACAAGGTGACCTGGGACCCGCGGCAGCGCACGGTGCGGGTCACGGCCCCCGATGTTCAGGGGCTGTTCGCCTGGTGGGAGCCCGACGACATGGCCCGCATCTGGCGGGTGGCCCTGCGCTACCAGCTCACGGGGGAGGAGCTGGCCCTGGCCTACCCCCAGCTCAGGCCGGGGGGCAACGGCAGTCGGCCCCTGCGCTTCGACTCCTCCCAGCACACGGTGGTGGAGGTCTGGACGGCCCGCCAGTTCCAGCTCTGGGTGGACTCGGCCCTGGCGGAGGAGCGCCCCAACCCCTACGGCTTCATCCCCTTCGTCATCTACCCCAACCTGCGGGAGCCCAAGCAGTTCTGGGGCGTCTCCGATATCCCGCCCATCCGCGAGGCCGTCCAGGAGCTGAACCGGGCCATGAGCCAGCTCTCCCTCATCCTGGAGCTGTCGGGCAACCCCATCGCCGTGCTGGAGAACGTCAGCGAGGCGAGGGACATCGCCGTGCAGCCCGGGGCGGTGTGGGAGCTGCCCGAGCGGGCGCGGGCCTACCTGCTGGACCTGCTCCAGGGCGGGGGCGTGGGCCTGCACGTGGACTACGTTAACCTGCTGTTCCGCGTCCTGCACGACCTGGCCGAGGTGCCCCGGGCAGCCTTCGGCGAGGGACGCCAGGCCGTCTCGGGGGTGGCCCTGGAGATGGAGCTGGACCCCCTGGTGAAAAAGGTCCAGCGCAAGCGCCTGCTGCGCACGGCGGCCATCAAACGCCGCACCGAGATGGTGCTGCGGCTGCTGGAGCAGCACCGTCGCCGCCCCTATTCCTCCCTGCGGGCCGAGGTGAGCTGGGGGCCGGTGCTGCCCCAGGACCGCTCGCGGCTGGCCCAGGACGAGGCGCGGCTGGTGGCGGCGGGCATCCATAGCCGGCGCACCGCGGCCCTGGCCCTGGGCACCCCCGACGCCCTGGGCGAGTTCGAGCGCTGGCTGGAGGAGCAGCGGGCCCTGGCAGCAGGCCCAGCCCCGGCCGGCAGCGACAGCTAGGGCAGCACGGGCCAACGCCCCTCCCACCAGGGGGGCGTCTCCCGCCGCAGCACCTGCAGGAAGACGTCCACCACGTCGGGGTCGAACTGGCTGCCGGCATGGCGCACCAGCTCCCGCACCGCCTGTTCCGGCGGCATGGCCCGACGGTAGGGACGGTCAGTGGTCATGGCATCGAAGGCATCGGTGACGGCCAGCACGCGGGCGGCCAGGGGTATCTCGTCCCGTCTGAGGCCGTGGGGGTAGCCACGGCCGTCGTAGCGCTCGTGGTGGTGGAGGACAGCATCCCTCACCTCCGCCAGCCCTGGCAGCGATGAGAGGACGTCGCCGCCCAGCTCGGGATGGCGGCGCATGAGCTGCCACTGGCGCTCCGTGAGGGGGCCCGGCTTCAGGAGGACGCTCGGCGGCACCCACAGCTTGCCCAGGTCGTGCAGCACAGCGGCGGCCCGCACCACCCAGGTGAAGCGCGGGGAGAGGGGCAGGGCCTGGGCCACGGCGGTGGCCAGCCAGGCGCAGCGGCCGGCATGGACCAGGGTGTCCAGGTCCCGCAGGCCCAGGTCTACCAGCAGCGACTCCAGGGCCCCAGGGCGGGTCGGGGAGCCGGACTCCTCCCCGCGGGCCAGGCCCTGGGCGGTCTGGACCACCCGCAGGGCGCGGCGCACCAGCAGGGCCACCTCGGCTGGCCGGTGGGAGTGCCCGTGGCCGCCCTCGCTCATGTCACTGCCCATGTCCCGCTGGCTGCTCGTCCCGCATATCCAATCAGGAGACGCCCCAGGGGGGAGGCCGTGACAGGCCCTCTGGCCACCTGTCCCCGTCCGACAGGAGTAGCCCCAATGCTATAATCGCCCTAGCTCGCACGTCAACGTCAGGAGGGCAGCCATGCCGGTGGAGACCGTTCTCGGCCCTGTGGAGGCCTCCCAGCTGGGACAGACCCTCATGCACGAGCACATCTTCGTGCGCTCGGAAGCGGCCTATACCAGCTTCCCCCACCTGTGGAACGAGGAGCGGTGGGTGCCGGAGGCGGTGGCCCGGCTCCAGGAGGTGGCGGCCCTCGGGGTGCGGACGCTGGTGGACCTGACGGTGATGGGGCTGGGACGGGACGTGCGCCTGGTCCAGCGCATCGCCCAGCAGGTCCCCCAGCTCAACATCATCGTGGCCACCGGCATCTACATCTACAGCGACGACGAGATGCCCCGCGCCTTGCGCGGGCTGAGCGCCGACCAGCTGGCGGAGCTGTTCGTGCGGGACATCCGCCAGGGCATCCAGGGCACCGAGGTGAAGGCGGCCATCATCAAGTGCGTCACCGACGAGCCGGGCGTCACGCCCCAGGTGGAGAAGGTGCTGCGGGCGGCCGCCCGCGCCCACCTGCAGACGGGGGTCCCCATCTCCACCCATACCCACTCCTGGACGCGGCGGGGCCTGGACCAGCAGCGCATCTTCAAGGAGGAGGGGGTCGACCTGTCGCGGGTGGTCATCGGCCACAGCGGCGACACCGACGACTACGACTACCTAGTCCAGCTCATGGAGAACGGGTCCTACATCGGCATGGACCGCTTCGGCATCTACCCCGTGCCGGCGGCGAGCCACTTTCCCACCTTCGAGAAGCGGGTGGAGGTGGTGGCCGAGCTGTGCCGGCGAGGCTACGCCGAGCGCATGGTCCTCTCCCACGACGCCTCGGTCTACATCGACTGGTTCCCGACTGACCTGCTGCGGGCGGCCCAGCCCCGCTGGCACTACTGCCACATCCACCGGGAGGTCCTGCCCGCCCTGCGGGAGCGGGGCGTCAGCGAGCGCCAGATAGAGCAGATGCTGGTGGAGAACCCGCGCCGCATCTTCGCCGGCCCCTGAGCCCCCCAGCGCCCCGGCCCGGCACGGTGCCAGTTATGCCTTGCCCCTTGTAGAACATATTTTCTAATCTCGGCCCTGACCGGAGGAGGTGATGGTCATGGCCGAGAGGGAGCAGGAGATGGCCCTGGCCGATGAGCTGGCCGAGGCCCGTCGCGAGCTGGAGGCCCTTCAGGGGCAGGTGGCCGATGCCGAGGCCCGCGCCGCCCACCACCGTCAGCAGGTCGCCCTGCTGCAGCGACAGCTGGAAGAGGCGCGTCAGCTGGCCTCCCAGCGGGAGGAGGAGGTGGCCCGCCTGCAGGGCGAGTTGGCCCAGGCCAGGGACGAGGCCGAGGCCCTGCGCCGGCAGCTGCGGGAGGCAGCCCTCCGCTACCGCGAGGCGCGCCTGGCCGCCCGTCCCGAGCTGCCGCCGGAGCTGGTGACGGGCGAGACGCTGGAGGAGATCGAGCAGCAACTGCAGCAGGCCGAGGGGATCGTGGCCAGGCTGCGGGAGCGGATGGAGGAGCAGGCCCAGGGGGAGCGCTTCCCGGCCGGGGCGCCGCCCCGCCGCGCCCCCGACCTGTCGTCCCTCTCGCCCCTGGAGAAGATACGTCACGGCCTGCAGGGGCGCTGACCCGGGACAGAGGACAGGAGGTGGAGTGACATGGCACTGACACTGGCCGAGGCGGCCAAGCTGTCCAACGACCTGCTGCTGGTGGGGGTCATCGAGACCATCATCAAGGACTCGCCGGTGCTGCAGGTCCTGCCCTTCATCGAGATCCAGGGCAACGGCCTCACCTACAACCAGGAGGCCACCGCCCCCCAGGCCGCCTTCTTCGACGTGGGCGACACCTGGAGCGAGTCCACGCCGACCTTCGAGCAGAAGACGGCCCAACTGAAGATCATGGGCGGGGACGCCGACATCGACAACTTCCTCCTGGCCACCCGCTCCAACCTGCAGGACCTGGAGGCGGCGGTGGTCCAGCTCAAGGCCAAGGCGGTGCGCCAGCTGTTCGAGGACACCTTCGTCAACGGCGACGCCACCGCCAACCCCAAGGCCTTCGACGGCATCGACCGCCTGTGCGACGCCTCCCAGACCATCTCCATGGGGGCCAACGGCGGCACTCTCACCCTGGACAAGCTGGACGAGCTCATCGACCTGGTGAAGGGCGGCAAGCCGGACATGCTGCTCATGAGCCGGCGCAGCCGCCGCATCCTCAACCGCCTGGCCCGTCAGGCGGGAGGCTTTCTCGAGACGGACCGTAACCAGTTCGGTCAGATGGTCCAGTTCTACGATGGCATCCCCATCGGCGTCAGCGACTACATCGCCGATAACCAGACGGTGGGCACCAGCAGCGACTGCTCCACCATCTATGCCCTCCAGTTCGGCGAGGGGGGCGTGGCCGGCCTGACGGCCCCCGGCGGCCTGCAGGTGGAGCGGGTGGGCAGCCTGGAGAGCAAGGACGCCACCCGCATACGCATCAAGTGGTATGGGGCGGTGGCCCTGTTCAACCGGGTCAAGCTGGCCAAGCTGGTGGGCGTGCGGCCCTAGGGCCGGGGAGGTGGGCCGTGCCCAACGTCAGGCTCGATGCCCAGGGGGTCCCCAAGGGCCCCGTCTACGAGGCGACGGTCCCCGTGCTGCACCGGGGCCCCCTCTCCTCCCCCGACGCCGCCGACCCCACCGGCCCGGCCCAGGCCCTGGACTGCAGCGGCTACCGCATGGCCCGCTTCGACCTGGACACCAGCGGCAGCAGCGGCCTGCAGTGGCTGGAGGTCCAGCTGCTGGTCTGGAACCCTACGGCCGGTCGCTTCTTCGCCGGCGCCCGTCGCTACTTCGGGCCGGCCCAGCTCCAGGCCAGCCCCTGCCCCAGCCTGGAGGCGGAGGTGCGGGGAGCGGCCGTCTTCCTGAAGGTGACGGGGGCCGGGGCCGCGTCCCTCTCGCTGCGGGTCTACGCCAGCCTGAGCTGAGGGGGTGAGGGCCGTGGACATCGTCCAGCTGCGGGCACGCCTGCGCCGTGACCTGCGCGACGAGGACCCCGACCAGCAGCGCTGGAGCGACGCCCAACTGGACCGCCACCTGCAGCGGGCGGCCCGGGAGCTGTCGCTGGCCGTGCCCCTGGAGGCGGTGGCCACCCTCACCGCCCCCGGCGGCAGCCGCGACCTCACGCTGGCCTCCCTAGAGGGGCTGGTGGAGGTGGAGGCGGTAGAGCACCCGGTGGGCCTCTTCCCGCCCAGCTACGTCCCCTTCTCCCTCTGGGGCGACAGGCTGACGCTCCTGGGCGAGCGGGTGCCGGCGGCGGGCGAGGAGGTCCGGGTCTACTACACCCGTCTTCACGCCCTGGACACCACCGCCTCCACCGTGCCCGCAGCCCTGGAGGAGCTGCTGCTGACGGGGGCGGCCGCCTACGCCGCGCTGGAGTGGGCCGGTTACGCCGCTAACCGCGTCAACGTTGGCGGCGAGGACGTTTGGCGTCGCTACCTGACCTGGGGGGAGAGGATGCTCGCCCTCTTCCAGCAGGGGCTGGAGCGCCACTCGCGGCGCAATAGCGTCCGCGCCCGCCGCCTATACACTCCCGCCCAGGCCCCCGCCGGGCGCCAGGGTTGAGGGGGCGGCCGTGCGCTTCCTGCCGCCGCCGCTAGCGGCCGCCCAGGGCTCCCCGTCGGCTGTCCCCTACCTGCGGGTAACGGTCTCGCCGCGGACGGGCGGCGTGGCGCGGGCCTCCTTCCAGCGCCTCTACAGCGGCCCAGAGACGGACGGTCCCCACGCCGCCGCCCTGGCCGGCGACGGTTCCCTTCTGCGGGCACGCATCGCCGACGGCCAGCTCTACTACCAGCGGGTGCCCTCGCCAGGCCCAGGGTCCCCCTTTGGCTCGTGGACGCCCCTGGCGTCCGCCCAACGCTCGGTAGCGCTGGCCGCCCTGGGTGCCCAGGTCCTCCTGGCCTACGTGACCGCCGACGGCTCAGTGTCGGTGCGCGAGAGCCAGGACTACGGCGCCACCTTCGGCCCAGCCGTCACCGTGCTGCCGTCGTCGGCCGCCGCCCAACACCTGGCCCTGGCCCTGAAGGCCGGCGAGGCCCTGCTGGCCTACGCCACCCCCTCCCAGGTGTCGGTCCTCAAGCGCACGGGCGGTGTCTGGGGCAGCCCCTCGGCCTGGCCCCACGCCCTGGGCAGCGTCAGCGGCCTGGCATGCCACTACGGCGGCGACTACAACCTGGCGGTGACGGGGACCGAGACCGGGGGGCGGGCCGGCGTCTGGGCCGCGGCCTTCGGCGATGGCTATCGACAGGGGGTGGGCACCTGGTCGCCCCTGCGGGAGGTGCAGCGGGCCGATGCCGGCACAGGGGTGGCCTTCGCCGCCCCTTGCCTGTCGGCCCCCGACGTCTACCGCCTGGGCTTCCTCGAGTCGTACAGCGGTAGCCAGCCTTACGCCCGCCTGCAGCTCTCACACCTGGTGACGGACGTCGACTTCGCCGACAACTGGTGGCGCGAGCCGCTGCCCAGCGACATCGCCAGCGCCCACGGGGTAGCTATGGCCGGCAGCGGCACCGCCCTCTGGCTATCGGCCCCCGCCGGCGTGTGGCGGGCCGACCTATCGGCGCCCGCCCTAGACGTGAGCTACGCCGTCCTGGCTTTGGAGGTGGAGGAGGCGCCCTGGGGAGGGCGGCTGCGCGTCCAGCTCTCGGACGACGGCACCCTATCGGCGCCCGACGGCCCTCTGCAGCCCGGGGCGGAGGTGGCCGTCTCCCTGGGCTACTTCACCGCCCAGGGGCCCCAGGCATCGCCGGCGCCCCGTCACTGGCTGACAGCGGTGGAGGTCCATAGCGAGGGCGGCCGCCGGACGGTGACGCTGGACGCCACCAGCGCCTGGGGGCTCTTGCGGGCCTGGCGGGCGCGGCGCCAGTTCGCTTGGGCGGCGGGGGAGCGCAACGTCTTCGGCATCCTCTCCTTCCTCTGGGCGCGGGCGGGGGTCCCCTTCAGCACCGTCAGCTACTCCCAGGCGGCGGTGGACCTGCGCCCCGCCTTCACCGTGCAGCCGGGTCAGTCGGGTCTGGAAGCGGTGCGGCGCCTCTTGGCCCTGGTGCCCGACGTGGTGTTGCTCTCCCAGAGCTACGCCCTGCTCAAGCACCCCCTGGAGACGGAGACGCCCAGCTACGCCTACGGCGACGGCCACCCCATACTGGCAGCGGCCGCCCGCCGGTCCCTCGCCGCCGCCAACCGGGTCCAGGTCTTCGGCCAGGGCACCTTCGCCGAGGCCTTCCTGTGGGACGATATCGCTCTCTCGGGCGACCGCCTCCTCCAGGTCCACGACCTGAACTTGGCCACCGGCCCGCAGGCCGCCGACCGGGCCCTGTGGGAGGCACGCCGCTTGCGGCTGTCTCTGATCAGCGAGGAGCTGACGGTGCCCACCAACTGCGTCCAGGAGCTCTACGACGTGGTGACGGTAACCGAGCCGTCCCTGGGCCTGGCCGGGGCCCGCAGGCGAGTGCTGTCCATCCGCACCAGCTACGACGCCCGCCGCGGCCTCTACCGCCAGCGCCTGGGCCTCGGCGCCCCCTAGGGAGGTGGCGACATGGAGCTGCTGAAAGGGGTGGTCAGGGCCTTTGACGGCGCCACCTATCTGGCCACGGTGCAGCTGGCCGGCTCCTTGGCCGTGTGGCTGGAAGGGGTGCCCGTGGCCAGGAGCGTCCCCGCCGCCCAGGTGATGGCAGGGCGGCGCTGCGTGGTGCTCTTCTTCGACGAGGCCAACCCCCGCGACGCGGTGGTCCTGGCCGTCTACGACTGAGGCAGCGGACCCATGGCCAGAGGCCCGACGCGACAGCCAAAAGGTCCCCGGGGCAGGCCGCCGCGGGGAAGGCCCCCGCCGCCATTGGCGGCCAGGGAGGAGCCGGCCCTGGCCGGGGAACCCAGCGTCCGGCTGGGGGTGGAGGTGGTGGCCGCCCTATGGGAGGAGTGAGGGCCTCAGCCCTGCTGGCCCTCGCGGGCGGCCTCCTGCTCCAGGGAGCGCCGCCACCGCTCGAAGGTCCGGAGCCACTCCTCCAGCTGGGACTTCATCTCCAGCAGCTGGTCCACCTTGTGGCGCACGATCTCGTACTGGCGCTGGACCACCTCGGTGGCCCGCTGCAGCTGCTCCAGCTTCTCCGCCGGAGGGGCATCAGGCCGGAAGCGGGCGCGGATCTCCCGCAGGGTGTCCTGGGCCTCCACCATCTCCTTGATCTCGGCCAGGCTGACCCCCAGGAGCTGCTGCAGCTTCTTGATCTGCTTGACGCGGCGGACGTCCTCCTCGGTGTAGAGGCGGAAGCCCCCCTCCATACGGGCCGGGGGCCGCAGCAGGCCCTTCTCCTCGTAGAAGCGGAGCGTCCGCTGGCTGACGCCCGCCCTCTCGGCTGCCTCGCCGATCTGCAGGAACTCCTTTATCTCCGCCATGACGCTCCTCTATATTGACCATACAGAGCGTATAGCGGCCTAACTCCTACGTCAAGGTGAACAGCCGCCCGCCCCGCGCGTTCCCCACGCCCCCAAGGGCGCGGAGGCCCCGTCAGGGCCTGCCCCTGCCGCAGGCCCTGCCCAGCTACGGCCGCCCCGCTCCTGGCCGGACCACGGCGCGACATTTGCTATTTTTTCACTAGCAGCTTGACAAAGATAAGCGCTATGCCCTAGGCTTTCCAACTGGAGACCAGCCGACCGAGCGGAGGAGGGACTGGCATGACCACAGCACCTGCTGCCGTCAGCACGTGGGCCATCGACCCCAGCCACTCGCTGGTGGAGTTCTCGGTGCGACACATGATGGTGGCCACCGTCAAGGGGCGCTTCCGCTCCTTCCGCGGCACCATCCGCCTGGACGAGGCCAACCCCGAGAACTCCTCGGTGGAGGCCGTCATCGACGCCGCCAGCATCGACACCAACGACGAGCAGCGGGACGCCCACCTGCGCTCCGACGACTTCCTCAACGTGGAGAAGTTCCCCCACATCACCTTCCGCAGCAAGCGGGTGGAGATGCTGGGACAGGAGCGGGCCAGGGTCGTGGGCGACCTCACCATCCGTGACGTCACCAGGGAGGTGGCCCTGGAGGTGGAGTTCCTGGGCCGCACCCGCGACCCCTGGGGCAAGGAGCGCATCGGCTTCAGCGCCCACACCAGCATCAACCGTCACGACTTCGGCGTCAGGTGGAACGCGGTGCTGGAGGCGGGCGGCGTGGTGGTGGCCGACACCGTCCGCATCAACCTGGAGATCGAGGCCGTCCGCCAGGACTAGGCCCCTGGCCGGGGGACGGGGTAGGGGCGCCGCGCCCCCTTGTTCCTTACGTCGCCCCCTACAGGGCGTCCACAAGCCGCTCCACCGCCAGCTGCAGGGCCAGCCCCAGCACCAGCAGGGCCCCGAACTGCCGTGTGTGGTAGAAGGCGAAGTTGACGAACCACAGGGGCCAGCCGGGCACGGGCCGCCGCGGCTGGAGGGGCTTGGGCCGGCCCAGGACGGCCAGCACCCGCCGCGCCACCGGCAGGGCCAGGACGCACAGCAGCATCCCCGGCAGCACCTGCCAGATGGCCACCGCCAGGGCGGCCAGGTAGCCGCCCACCATCAGGGCCTGGGTGAGGCGGCGCGCCCGCCCCTCCCCCAGCAGGCGGGGCAGGGTCCACACCTGTCGGGCGGCGTCGAAGTCCAGCTTGTCGATGTGCTTGCCCATCAGGACCGCCGTCACGGCCAGCCCGTAGGGGAGGGATGCCACCCACACGTGGGCGGGCACCGACTCGGCCATGACGTAATACGTCCCGCCCACCATGAGCGGCCCCCACACCAGCAGCACCGACGGCTCCCCCAGGCCCACATACTTCAGCGACCAGGGGAGGCCCGAGTAGAACAGCAGCACGAAGGCGCCCCCCAGGGCAAAGGCCAGCACCCACGGCCCGGCCAGGACCACGAGCCAGACGCCGATAGCGGCGGCGCCAGCCAGCACCAGGGCGGTGGCCAGGGCGAAGCGACGCAGGGAGGCGGTCCCGTGGGCCAGCCCATGGGGGCCATAGAGGGCCCGAGGCGAATCGGGCGCATCGATGCCCCGCAGGTAATCGCCCAGGTCGTTGGCCAGGTTGGAGCCCAGGTGGGCCAGCACCAGCCCGGCCAGCGCCAGCACGAAGCGGGGGCCGTCGAAGACGCCATCGAGGGCCGCCAGCAGCCCGCCGATGGCTGCCGAGGTGACGGTCATGACCACCACCGCCGCCCTCGACAGCACCAGCCAGCGGGTGACCGGGTCGGCCCGCGACAGGTCTACCTGGGGGACGGTATAGATGGCCTGCCACCAGAGCCTCGGCAGGCTTACGGCACCGGTCGCGGCCATCGTCTGTTCCTCGCCCGTTCGAGGCCCATTTTAGCATGTCATAGCAGGACGGGGGTGGGGGCATCCCCCACCCCCGCCGACGGGCGGTGACAGGCCGGCCTATAGCTCGCGGTATTCGCCCTCCACGGTCCCCTCGTCGGGGCCGCTGCCCCGGCCCTCGCCGGGCGGCGGGGTGCCGGCGCCGGCCTGGGCGCCGTAGACGGCCGCCCCCGCCTGCTGCAGGGTGTAGGAGAGGTCGTCCATGGCCCGACGCACGGCGGTGATGTCCTGCCCGGCCAGGGCCTCCCGCACCCGGCGGACGCGGTCCTCGATCTCGCCCCGCAGGTGGGCCGGTATCTTGTCGCCCACCTCACGCAGGGTCTTCTCGGCGGTGTAGGCCAGGTTGTCGGCCTGGTTGCGCAGCTCGATCTCCTCCTTCCGCCGGCGGTCCTCCTCGGCGTAGAGCTCCGCCTCCCTCTTCATGCGCTCGATCTCCTCGCTGCTGAGGCCGGTGCTGGGCTGGACGATGACCTTCTGCTCCCGGCCGGTGGCCTTGTCCCGGGCCGAGACGTGGAGGATGCCGTTGGCATCGATGTCGAAGCTGACCTCGATCTGGGGCACGCCCCTGGGCGCGGGCAGGATGCCGTCCAGGATGAAGCGGGCCAGGGACTTGTTGTCCTTGGCCAGGGGGCGGTTGCCCTGCAGCACGTGGATCTCCACGCTGGTCTGGTTGTCGGCGGCGGTGGTGAAGACCTGGGACTTGCTGGTGGGGATGGTGGTGTTGCGGGGGATGATGACGGTCATGATGCCCCCCAGGGTCTCGATGCCCAGGTCCAGGGGCGTCACGTCCAGCAGCAGCACCTCCCGCACCTCGCCCTTGAGGACGCCGGCCTGGATGGCGGCACCCACCGCCACCACCTCGTCGGGGTTGACCCCCCGGTGGGGCTCGCGGCCGAAGAACTTGCGCACCGTCTCGATGACCAGGGGCATGCGGGTCTGGCCCCCCACCAGGATGACCTCGTTCACCTGCTCGGGGCGCAGGCCCGCCGCCTGCAGCGCCTCGCGGCAGGGGTCCAGGGTCCGCTCCACCAGGTCCATCACCATCTGCTCCAGCTTGGCCCGGGTGAGGGTCCGCACCAGGTGCTTGGGGCCGGAGGCGTCGGCGGCGATGAAGGGCAGGTTGATCTCCGTCTGCATGAGGGTCGAGAGCTCAATCTTGGCCTTCTCGGCCGCCTCCTTGAGGCGCTGCATGGCCACCCGGTCCTGACGCAGATCGATGCCCGTCTCGTTCAGGAACTCCTCCACCAGCCAGTTGATGATGCGGTTGTCGAAGTCGTCGCCGCCCAGGAAGGTGTCGCCGGCGGTGGCCCGGACATGGAAGGTCCCCTCGCCTATCTCCAGGATGGAGATGTCGAAGGTGCCGCCCCCCAGGTCGTAGACGGCCACGATCTTCTCGCCCTCCTTGTCCAGGCCGTAGGCCAGGGCGGCGGCGGTGGGCTCGTTGATGATGCGCAGCACGTTGAGGCCGGCGATCTCCCCCGCCGCCTTGGTGGCCTGGCGCTGGGCGTCGTCGAAGTAGGCCGGCACGGTGATGACCGCCTCCGTCACCGGCTCGCCCAGATAGGCCTCGGCGTCCATCTTCAGCTTCTGGAGGATCATGGCCGAGATCTCGGGCGGCGAGTAGGAGCGGTCGCCCATCCAGACGCGGGCGTCGCCGTTGGGGGCGGCGTCCACCTTGTAGGGCAGGAACTTGAGGGCCCGCTGGACCTCCGGGTCCTGGAACTTGCGGCCCATGAGGCGCTTGATGGAGAAGATGGTGTTCTCAGGGTTGACGATGGCCTGCCGCTTGGCGGGGCGCCCCACCAGCCGCTCGCCGCTGCCCGAGACGGCCACCACCGAGGGGGTTATGCGCTCCCCCTCGGCGTTGGGGATCACTTTGGGCTCCCCGCCCTCCATGACCGCCATGCAGGAGTTGGTGGTGCCCAGGTCAATCCCTATGGCGCGGCCCATGCTTCCCACCCCCACTGGTCCTTGCTGTCGGCTCTGCTCATGGCTGGGCTCCCTCCTGTGCCTGCGGGCCGCCCTGCTGCCCCCCGGCGCCCTCCGCCGGCCGCTTGCCTACGATGACCAGGGCCGGGCGCAGGACGCGGTCGTGCAGCGTGTAGCCCTTCTGGACCACCGCCAGCACCTTGCCCTCCTCACCCTCGGCGTAGTGGATGGCCTCGTGGTAGCGGGGGTCGAAGGGCTGGCCCTCGGCCGGGATCTCCCTCACGCCGGCCGCCTCCAGGACGGCCTGCAGCTTGCGGTATATGAGACGGATGCCGTCGAACCAGGTGAGGCCGGCCAGGCGGGCGTCCAGGCTCTGCAGCGCCCGCTCCAGGTCGTCCAGCACCGGCAGGATATTGATGATGAGGGAGGCGTTGGCGAAGCGGCGCGTCTCCTCCCTCTCCTGCTCGACCCTCTTCTTGTAGTTGGCGAAGTCGGCCTCGGCCCGCCGCCAATTGTCCAGGTAGCGCTGGGCCTCACTACGGGCGGCGTCCAGCTGGGAGCGCAGGTCGTCCACCTCGTCCCGGTGGGCCTGGGCGCCCTGGGACGGCTGCTGCTCCTGGTGGACCTTCTGCTCCTCGGCCAAGGCTCTCTACCCCCCAAAGCTGGCTGCCATGAGCTCGTCCAGGAGGGAGGCCACGAAGCGGACCATGCCCACGGCACGGCCGTAGCGCAGTCGGGTGGGCCCCACCAGGGCCACGGTGCCCGTGGCCGACGGCTGGCCGTAGGCGGCCGCCACCACGCTGTAGTGACGCAGGGAGGACTCGGGATGCTCGCTGCCGATGATGACCTGGACCTGTCCCCGCGGCGGCGCCGGGAAGGGGAGCAGGCGGCCCAGGCGGCCGCTGCCCTCCAGGAAGCCCAGCAGGTCCAGCACCCGCTCCCGCTCCTGGAACTCGGGCTGGCTGAGGGCCTCCCGCAGCCCCTCGATGGCGGCCGGCTCGTAGCTGGAGCGGTCCTCGGCCTCCAAGATGGCCGCCACCGCCTCCATCACCGTCCGCTCCAGCGGTGAGAGCCCCTCCAGCCGGGAGCGCACGTCCTGGGCGTCCTGCCCGGCGAAGCGCTCGCTGAGGCTGCGGCCGATGGCCGATAGGTCGTCCTGCTCCAGGGGCTCGGGCAGGGGCAGCAGCTGCTGCCTCACCTGGGCCTGCTGCAGGACCACCACCAAGAGGGCCAGCAGCTCCTGGAGCTTCACCAGCTCCAGCCAGCGCAGGCGAGCGGGACGCTGGCGGGGCGCGGTGACCACCGCCAGGGCCTGCACGTGGGCGGCCAGGACCACCGCCGCCAGCCGTGCCCAGTCCTCCAGCCGCTCCTCCACCTGGTGGAACTGGTGGCGGACCATGAGGCCCATCTCGGTGGAGGGGGCCTCCTCCCGCATGAGGCGCTCCACGTAGTAGCGGTAGCCCTTGTCGGAAGGGACGCGGCCGGCCGAGGTGTGGGGCTGGGAGATATAGCCCTCCTCCTCCAGCCGCACCATCTCATTGCGGATGGTGGCCGGCGAGACGTGGCCCAAGTACTTAAGGGCCACCACCCGGGAGGCCACCGGCTGGGCCGAGTCCACGTATTCCTCGACGATGGAGCGCAGGATGGCGGCCCGCCGCTCCGTCAGCATCGCCTGTTGCTCCCTCCCTTTTAGCACTCTCGCCCTGAGAGTGCTAACCCGAGTATGACTTTAGCACCGCTGGCGGCGGGCCGTCAAGGACGGCCCTGGCCTGCAGCGTCTGGCCCGATGGCCGCGTCATAGTAAAAGGTGACGGGGCGGGTTGGCGACCGTCCCCGTCCCTGCTATACTATTGGTGCCTCCGGGCGACGAGCCCCTCTTCCCCGAGCGGCACCATCCCGAGCAGCGCAGCAGAGCGAGGTCAGCATGAGCATAGCCGAGCTAGAGAGCAGGACCCGCGAAGAGCTTCTGGAGGAGGCCCGCAGCCTGGGCCTCAGCGGCGTTTCGGGCCTGCGCAAGCAGGACCTGATCCTGCGCATCCTGCAGGCCCGTGCCCAGCGGGAGGGCAACTACTTCGCCGGCGGCATCCTGGAGATCACCTCCGAGGGCTACGGCTTCCTGCGCACCAACGGCTACAAGCCCAGCCCCAGCGACGTCTACGTCTCCCAGTCCCAGATCAGGCGCTTCGGCCTGCGCACCGGCGACTACGTCATGGGGCAGGTGCGCCCGCCCAAGGAGTCGGAGAAGTATTACGGTCTGCTTAGGGTGGAGGCCACCAACGGCATGGACCCGGAGGTGGCCAAGGGCCGCCCCACCTTCGAGCAGCTCACCCCCACCTTTCCCGACCGCTTCCTGCAGCTGGAGAGGGGGGACCCCAACGCCACCTGCCGCCTCATCGACCTGGTGGCGCCGGTGGGCCGCGGTCAGCGGGGCCTGGTGGTCTCGCCGCCCAAGGGCGGCAAGACCATGCTCCTCAAGTCCATCGCCCGCGCCGTCCTCAACGGCTACGAGGATATCCAGGTGATGGTGCTCCTCATCGGCGAGCGGCCCGAGGAGGTCACCGACTGGCGCAAGTCGGTGGAGGGGGACGGGGCGGAGGTGGTGGCGGCCACCTTCGACGACCCCGAGGAGGTGCAGACGCGGGTGGCGGAGCTGGCGGTGGAGCGGGCCAAGCGGCTGGTGGAGATGGGCCGCCACGTCATGATTATGCTGGACGGCATCACCCGCCTGACACGGGCCTACAACCTCTGCCTCCCGCCCAGCGGCCGCACCCTCTCGGGCGGCATTGACCCGGTGGCCCTCCACCCGCCCAAGAAGCTGTTCGGCACCGCCCGCAACACCGAGGAGGGTGGCTCCCTGACCATCATCGCCACCTGTCTCATCGACACCGGCTCCCGCATGGACGAGGTCATCTTCGAGGAGTTCAAGGGCACCGGTAACTGGGAGCTGTGGCTGGACCGCCGCCTGGCCGAGAAGCGCATCTTCCCGGCGGTGGACATCTTCAAGAGCGGCACCCGCCGCGAGGAGCTGATGCTGGACGAGAAGACTTACCAGCGGCTGACCCTGTTCCGCCGCGCCTTGGCCCGCATGGCCGAGGACTTCCAGGCAGAGGCCCCCTACGCCCAGGACGCCTCCATCCGCGTCACCGAGCGGCTGTTGGAGCAGCTCCGCCGCACCAAGAGCAACGAGCAGCTGCTGAGCCAGATCGAGCTGGTGGCCTGAGGCGACAGGTTATTTGTGAAGGGGTTGACAAACACCGCGGCCCTGGCCATAATGGGCCGCGGTTTTTTATAGACCGAGACCGGGCCTACCGGCGCGACCGGGAGGTAGATGTGGTGAGGTGGCGGTGCCGATGGCGCTGGGGCCTCTGTGACGGAGGCACGCCATTCCGACACCGGACCCATCGGCCGGGGGCCGCACCGAGGGCGGGCGGCCACCGGAGAACAGACGCAATAGGCGGGGCCACCGGTTCGGCCACCGCTTCCCCGTACACCTGTTGGTGCTGGGGGCGGCCCTGGCCGGCGGCCTCATAGGACTGGGAAGCA
>DATLZD010000045.1:0-65682 GCA_035574155.1 Dehalococcoidia bacterium
GGGCCGAGGCCATCAAGCACGCCCTCATCGCCGACGGCGAGCTGCTGGGACGCTTCGAGGCCCAGGCCGATGCGTTGCTGGCCCTGGATCCTAGGGCGACCACCGAGGTCATCGCCCGCAGCATCGCCATCAAGGCCCGCATAGTTGGCGAGGACGAGCGGGAGGAGGCCGGCCTGCGCACGGTCCTCAATTACGGCCACACCCTGGGCCATGCCCTGGAGTCGGCCACCGAATACGTCTCCTTCCTGCACGGCGAGGCGGTGGCGGTGGGCATGATGGCCGCCGCCGAGATAGGGCAGCGGGCAGGCATCACCCCGCCCCCGTTGGTAGAGCGACAGCGACGGCTCCTGGAGCGCTTCGGCCTGCCGACCCGTGCCCCTGGCATGCCCCTGGCGGCGGTCAGGCAGGCCATGGCCTTGGACAAGAAGGTGCGGGGCGGTGCGCTGCGCTGGGTCCTGCTGGAGGACGTGGGCCGCCCCGTCGTCCGCTCCGACGTGCCGCTGGAGGTGGTGGAGGAGGCCCTGGCCTCGGTCCTGGGAGGGTGAGCACAGCGACCTGGAAAGAGGGCGTGAACGGGAGGTCCCGGCAGGTGCCGGTGCTCAGACCTGGCTCCAGGCCCAGCGGGGACCTCCAGACAGGCCTGGTGACCTCAGCCGGGGGCGCTTGCGGACGGGCATATGGCCGAGGTGGCATCGCTGCGGGCGATAGTGCGGGGTAGGGTGCAGGGCGTGGGCTTCCGCGACTTCGTCTGGCGCCGCGCCCGCTTCCTGGGCGTCAGGGGTTACGTGCGCAACCTGCCCGAC
Organism: Dehalococcoidia bacterium; assembly: GCA_035574155.1. Lineage (GTDB taxonomy): Bacteria > Chloroflexota > Dehalococcoidia > SM23-28-2 > HRBIN24 > HRBIN24. The sequence goes on from DATLZD010000045.1 coordinate 804, forward strand.
GGACAATCGGTAGAGGTGGTGGCCGAGGGCGAGCGGGAAGCGCTGGAGCAGCTGCTGGAATACCTGCGGGAGGGTCCCCGGGCTGCCCGCGTCGACGCCGTGGAGGTGGAGTGGGCCCAGCCCAGCGGCCGCTACCGCGACTTCGCCATCGCCCTCTGAGCGCTATTTGGGCGCGGGATGCCCCCGCCGCAGCGTCAACTTCACCTCGCGGGCGTTCTCGCCGCCCTTCAGCGCCCCCACCAGGCCAAAGACCGTCGAGGCGATGATCTGGCGGACGAAGGGGGCCAACGGCAGCTGACGGCCGTCCACCGTCAGCTCCACCTCGTAGTCGTTGGCCTCTTCCCCTGACATCTCCACCTCAGGGAAAACGCGGCTCCTGGGCCAGGAAGCCCGGCTCGGTGCCCCACTCCTCGCCGTGGCTCCAGTCCAGCATGATGACCTCGATCTCCTCGCCAGGCTCCACCACCCGCTTCTGGGGCGGGATGGCAGTGACGGCGTTGGCGAAGACCATGGACGTCAGGATGCCGGAGCCTTGCGGCCCCGTGAGGCGGGCATAGTAGCGACCGTCGCGGCGGGTCACCACGCAGCGGGCGAAAAAGACGCGGTCGTCGGTGCGGGTGTCAATGCGCTCCTCGGCGATGGCCGTGACCGTTGGCCGCGACCAGTCCCGCTTGCCCATCATCTTGAAGATGGCGGGACGGCCGAACAGCTCGAAGGAAAGCAGGGCGCTCACGGGGTTGCCCGGCAGTCCCAGATGGGGCACCCGCCGCTCGGCGCGATAGAAGCACCCGAAGGCGAGGGGCTTGCCGGGCTTCATGGCCACCGTCCAGAAGTCCACCTCCCCCTCCTGGGCCAAGACCTCCTTCACCACGTCGTAATACCCGCGGGAGACGCCGGCCGAGGTGACCACCATGTCGGCGTCCAGGGCACGCTGCAGCTTGGCCCGCAGGGCCCGTACCGTGTCCCGGGCGATGCCCAGCAGCCGCGGAATGCCGCCATAGCGCAGGACGAGGGCAGCCAGCCCATAGGCATTGCTGTCGTAGATCTTGTCGTCGGCCTTGGGACGGCCGGGCGGCACCAGCTCGTCGCCGGTGGAGATGATGGCCACCACCGGCCGGCGCACCACCCTGACCGTGGACCGCCCCAGGGCGGCCAGAACGGCGATATCGGGCGGGCGTAGGACCGAGCCGGCCTTGAGCACTCGCTGTCCCCGGGCAACGTCCTCCCCCGCACGACGGATGTTGGCCCCAGGGGAGGCCTCGCGGAAGATACGAACCCTCTTCTGCCCACGGCGCAGGCGCCGGGCACCCTCGGGCGGGGCCTCGAAGGGCTCGTCGGTGTCCTCGAAGGGGACCACCGCATCGGCGCCGGCGGGAATGGGCGCGCCGGTCATGATGCGGACCGCTGTGCCCGGCGCCACCTCCCCGGGGAAGACGTAGCCCGCCGCCACCTCACCGATGACCCGCAGCTCCACAGGGCGCCCGGGGGAGGCGCCGCGTGTGTCCTGGGCGCGGACGGCGTAGCCGTCCATGGCCGTGTTGTCCCTGGGTGGGATGTCGAAGGGTGAATGGACATCCTCTGCCAGAACCTGCCCCAGCGCCCGCAAGAGGGTTTGCTCTTCAGGCTCGAGGACGTCCACGTAGCTGAGGATGCGTTCCAGCGCCTCCTGGATGCTGATCATGGCCCAGGCACAACGGTGACGTCGCCACCATTGTAGCACCGGGCGGACGCTGGCCCTAGCTCAGGCGGACCACTAGGCAGGTGGTGGTGCGCTGGACGCCGTCCACCTGCTGTATGCCCTCGGTGACCACCCGTCCCAACTTGTCCAGGTCATCGGCCTCCAGCAGGGCGATGACATCGTAAGGGCCAGTGACGGCGTCCACGGCGACGACGCGGGCATCGGCCGAGGACAGCCTCTGGACGCCCTCGGCCACCCCCTTGGCCTTGCCGACGGCCGCCTCGATGAGGACGTAGGCGCGCATGGCCATGGACGGTCCCTCCTGCGGCGAAGGTTCCGGTCGCCGTCATCATAGCGCCGCCGCCGGAGGTGTCAAGGCGCTCCTCCCCGGGGCCTTGTTGACCCTAGACCGCCCCGACCCCATACTGGGTGCCGCGATGCCCTCCCTGACCGACTCCCTGGACGAGCTGGAGCGGCAGGCCCGGGACGCCCTGGCCACCGCCACCGACCTGGAGGCCCTGGACACCTGGCGCCTCACCTATCTGGGCCGGCGTGGCCGTCTGCGGGAGGTGACCAAAAGCCTGCCCTCGCTGCCACCAGAGGAGCGGCGCCGAGTGGGGGCAGTCGCCAACCGCGTTCTGGAGGCCCTGGAAGCCGCCTACCAGGAGCGACGCCGCCAGCTGGAGCAGGAGGTCCTGGCCCGCAAGCTGGCCCAGGCCGCCCTGGACGTGAGCCTGCCCGGCCGTCCCCTGCCCAGGGGCCGCCTACATCCCGTCACCCAGACCCTGCGGGACGTGCTCTCGGCCTTCGTGGCCCTGGGCTTCCAGGTGGTGGAGGGCCCTGAGGTGGAGTGGGACTATTACAACTTCGAGGCCCTACTCATTCCCAAGGACCACCCCGCCCGCGACCTCTGGGCGACCCTCTGGATCGACTACCGCCGCGACGGCGAAATGCCGATGCTCCTGCGGACCCACACCTCGCCCAACCAGGTGCGCTACATGGAGAAGCACCGGCCACCCATACGCATCGTCTCGCCGGGCCGCTGCTACCGCTACGAGGCCACCGACCCCACCCACGAGTGGATGCTCACCCAGGTCGAGGTCCTGGCGGTGGACGAGGGCATCTCCATGGCCGACCTGAAGGGGACCCTGGCCGAGGTGGCCCGCCGCCTCTTCGGGACGGAGCGCCGCGTACGCTTCCGCTGCGAGTATTACCCCTTCGTGGAGCCAGGGATGGACGTCCTCATCGACTGCTTCCAGTGCCGGGGCGAGGGCTGCCGCACCTGCGGCCAGTCGGGCTGGATCGAGATCCTGGGGTCGGGAATGGTCCACCCGCAGATCCTGGCCAACGTGGGCTACGACCCTGAGCGCTACACCGGCTTCGCGGCCGGACTGGGCATCGAGCGCATCGCCATGCTGCGCTACGGCATCGACGACATCCGCCTCTTCTACCAGAACGACCTGCGCTTCCTGGAACAGTTCTGAGGCGAAGGAGCCGAAGATGCGGGTGCCCCTGTCGTGGCTGTCGGACTATGTTGACATAACAGTCGACGTCGAGGAGCTGGCCCGCCGCCTCACCGATGCCGGTCTCGAGGTGGCCGAGGTCGACCGACGGGGCGACTGGCACAATGTCTTCGTGGGGCAGGTGGTGGAGCTGCGCCCCCATCCCAATGCCGACCGGCTGGTGCTGGCCACCGTGGACCTGGGGAGCGAGCGCCAGACGGTGGTCTGCGGGGCACCCAACGTGGCCGTGGGCCAGAAGGTCCCCTTCGCCAAGGAGGGGGCAGTCCTCATAGACCCCCGCACCCGCCAGCCCACGCCCCTGCGCCGCGCCGTCATCCGCGGCGTCGAGTCGGCGGGCATGATCTGCTCGGAGCTGGAGCTGGGCCTCTCGGACGACCACAGCGGCATCATGGTCTTGCCCGAGGACGCCCCCGTCGGCGTCCCCCTCTCCTCCTACCTGGGCGATACGGTGCTGGAACTGGAGATACGGCCCAACCGTCCCGACGCCCTGTCAGTGCTGGGCATCGCCCGCGAGGTTGCTGCCCTGACGGGCACCCAGGTCCGGGAGCCGCCCCTGGAATACGAGGCCACAGGCCCGCCCATCACCAGGTCCGCCTCGGTGCGGGTGGAGGCCCCCGACCTGTGCCCGCGCTACGTGGCAGCGGTGGTGACGGGTGTGCGCATCGGCCCCTCCCCCGACTGGATGCAGCGACGCCTGGAAGCGGCCGGTCTGAGGCCCATCAACAATGTGGTCGACATAACGAACTACGTCATGCTGGAGATGGGCCAGCCCCTGCACGCCTTCGACCTGCACAAGCTGGAGGGGAGGTGCATCGTCGTCCGGCGTGCCCGCCAAGGGGAGACCTTGAAGCTGCTGGACGGCAGCGAGGCCCAGCTCCACCCCCACATGCTGGTCATCGCCGACGCGGAGCGCCCGGTGGCGGTGGCCGGGGTGATGGGCGGCGCCAACTCGGAGGTGGACGAGGGCACCACGGCTGTGCTGCTGGAGTCGGCCACCTTTTTCGGCCCCAGCATCCGCCGCACGGCCCAGGCCCTCAAGCTACGGACCGAGGCCTCCCTGCGCTTCGAGAAGGGCCTCAGCCCCTTCCTGCCCATCCACGCCGCCCGCCGGGCCGTCCGGCTGATGGTCGAGCTCTGCGACGGCAAGGCTGCCCGCGGCCTCATCGACATCTTTCCCGGACGCCGCCGACCGCCGACGGTCTGCCTGACAGCCGAGCGCCTGCGGCGGGTCTTGGGAATGGAGGTGCCTCGAGAGGAGGTGGAGCGAGCCCTTGGCGCCCTGGGCTTCCGGGTCGGCTGGCGGCGGCCCGCCACCTATGTAGTCACGCCGCCCTATTGGCGCACCGACGTGCGCATCGCCGACGACGTGGCGGAAGAGGTGGCCCGGGTGGTGGGCTACGACCGCATCCCCTCAGTCCTGCGGGCGCCCTCGCTCCCGCCTGCCGAACGGGACCCCTTGAGGGAGCTGCGGGAGCGGGTCCGGGACGCCCTGGCCCAGGCCGGGATGCAGGAGGTTATCACCTACCCTCTCAGCGACCGTGAGACCCTGGCCCGGGCCCTGTCGCCCGAAGAGGTGGAGGCCCATCCGCCGCTGCGGGTGGCCAACCCCATGAGCCGCGAACTGGAGTTCCTCCGCACCACCTTGCGGGCGGGGCTGCTGCGGGCCTTGGCCCGCAACCAGCGCTCGCGCCCGGGCCTGGTGGCCCTGTTCGAGGTGGGACGCGTTTTCCTGCCCAGACCGGACGACCTGCCCCACGAGGTGGAGATGGCTGCCGGCACCGTTGCCGGCCCGAAGCCTGACCGCTGGGGACTGCCCCGCAGCGAGCCGGCCGACTTCTTCGACGCCAAGGGTATGCTGGAGGCGGCCCTGGCGTCCCTGGGCATAGGGGCCGAGTTCACGCCGGCCCACCACCCCGTCTTCCTGGCCGGCAGAACTGCCGCCGTTAAGGTGGGCGGACAACAGGTGGGACTGCTGGGCCAGGTCCATCCGGAGGTCGCCCGGGCCTTCGAGGTGGAGGGCGACGCCTTCCTGTTCGAGCTGGACCTGGAGCGCTTGCTGCCCCACATGCCGACAGGACGACGTTACCAGCCCATCTCCCGCTTTCCGCCCGTGCGGGAGGACCTGGCGGTGGTAGTGGATTCCGAGATGCCGGCAGGGGCGGTGCGAGCCCTCATAGAGTCATCGCCGCTGGTGGCCAGGGCCGAGCTGTTCGATATCTACACGGGGCCACCGGTCCCAGAGGGGAAAAAGTCGTTGGCCTTCGCCATCACCTATCAGGCGCTGGACCACACCCCCAGCGACGAAGAGGTGGCCCGGGAACGGCGCCGAATCGTGGCCCGACTGGAGCGGGAGCTGGGAGCGTCCCTGCGCGGCTAGCCGGCGCTGGCCAGGGCCTCCTTGGCCTTGGCCACCAGCCCAGCGAAGGTCTCGGGCTCGCGCACGGCCAGATCGGCCAGGACCTTGCGGTCCAGCTCGATGCCTGCCCGCTTCAGGCCGTCCACCAGCCGACTGTAGGAGAGGCCATGGAGGCGGGCGGCGGCATTTATGCGGGCGATCCACAGGCGGCGGAACTGGCCCTTGCGGTCGCGTCGGTGCTCGTAGGCGTAGTAGAGGGCATGGATGAGGGACTCGTGGGCACGGCGGTAGGAGCGGTGACGTGCCCCTACATGCCCCTTGACCTGGGCCAGCACTTTCTTGTGCCGGCGGCGCTTGTTGGTCCCCCTCTTCACCCTGGCCACGGCGGTTCTTACCTCCCGGACTACTGCGAGTAGGGCAGGAGCCGACGCAGGCGCGGCGCGTCGGCCTCGGACACCGGCAGCTTCTGCGACGCCTGACGCAACGTAGCAGGCCGCTTCTTGCGGTGCAGGTGGCTCACGTGTCCCTTGCGCCGCAGTAGCTTGCCGCTGCCCGTGACGTGGAAGCGGTCCTTGGCGCCCGAGTGGCTCTTGAGCTTATACTTCTTCGGCTTGGGCAAGGCTCTTCTCCACCTCTCGTTTGGCGGATGCGGCCGCCGCCTTGGGGGCTCCCTTACGCCCCGGCGCCACTATCATGCTGAGGAACTGGCCCTCCATCACCGGCTCCCGCTCCACCACCCCGATGCCGTCCAGGGCCTCCCTCACCTTCCTCAGCACCTCGTGGCCGCGCTCGGGATGGTCCATCTCGCGGCCCCGACGGAAGCGGACGGCTACCCGCACCTTGTCCCCGCCCTCCAACAGGCGGGCGACGATCTTGATCTTGAACTCCAGGTCGTGCTGGCCGATGTTGGGCCGCAGCCTGACCTCGTGCAGCTCGCCGCCCTTATGATGGCGGCGGGACTCGCGTTCCTTCTTCTCCTGCTGGTACTTCCACTTACCGTAGTCCAGTATGCGGCATACGGGTGGGTTACCGCTAGGGTCTACCTCTACCAGGTCCAGGCCCGCTTCCCTAGCCATAGCCAGGGCCTTGGCCAGGGGGACGACCCCTTGGTTGCGGCCGTTCTGGTCTATCAGGCGGACCTCCCTGGCCCGTATCCGCTCGTTGATCGGCAGCTCCTTCCGTATAGCCTCTGTCCCCCTTCCCGAGCTTTATCGGCCCGAACTATAGCACATGGGCGGACGATTTACAAGCTAGGCCAGCAGCAGCAGGGCCTGGCCCGGCTCCACCCGGCGCCCAGGCTCCACGTAGACCTCGCGGACGGTGCCGCCGTGCTGGGCCCTCAGCTCGTTGTTCATCTTCATGGACTCTATTACCAGCAACACGTCGCCCTCGTGCACCGTCTGACCGGGGACCACCTGGACCTCCTGGACGACGCCGCTCATGGGCGACACCACCATCCAGCCGCCGTCGGCCGCGGGCTGCCAGCCCTCGACCTCCACTTGGGGCAGCGGCGGACGCCCGCTGCGGGCCGTCTGGACGTGGACGGCATACCTGCGGAAGCCGATGGTGACCTCGTAGCCGCCGGCGCGGGGCTCCGCGTAGGCCTCGTAGGGGTGGCCATCCACCTCCAGCAGGTAAAGGGGCTGGGACCCCACCCCCACCTGCTCCAGGCGGACCGTCTGCCAACGGCCGTCCAGGGCGGCCCGTAGCCCTTCCGGCCCCTCCTCCACCTCCACCTCGTAGATGTCGCGGCCGAGGCGGACTAGGTATTTCTCCGCCAAAGGCTTCTCTCCCCCACTAGGCGAGGGCTGCTACGGGCCTGGGCCAGGCGCCAGCCCAGCCGCCAGCCACTGCCCAATCCCGCGGCGAGGGGCCGCGGTCCGGACCGACGGCCGTGGGCCAGCAGGGCTGCCAGCAAAACGGCGGCCCGTTCCTCCTCACCACGCTCAGCCCTCGGCCGGTAGTGCTTCTCCACGTAGCGGGTGTCCAGCCGTCCCGCGACGAAGCGGGGGTCCTCCAGCACCTGCAGGTGGAAAGGGATATTGGTGCTGATGCCCACGATCTTGAACTCCCTCAGCGCCCGCCGCATACGGGCGATGGCCTGTCGACGGTCACGGCCCCAGGTCACCAGCTTGGCTATGAGGGGGTCGTAGTAGTATGTGACCTCCATGCCGTCGTAAAGGGCGCTGTCCACCCGCACGCCCGGTCCGCCGGGCACGCTGACGTAGGTGATGGTGCCCACCGAGGGCAGGAAGTTCTGAAAGGGGTCCTCGGCGGTGATGCGGCATTCGATGGCCCAGCCCCGCAGACGAATGTCCTCTTGGCGATAGGGCAAACGCTCGCCCGCTGCTACCAGGATCTGGTCGGCCACCAGGTCCACCCCCGTGACCATCTCCGTCACGGGATGCTCCACCTGCAGGCGGGTGTTCATCTCCAGGAAGTTGATGTTGCCGTCCTGGTCGAGCAGGAACTCCAGGGTGCCCACGCTGCGGTAGCCCACGAAGGCCACGGCACGGCGGGCAAGCTCCATGAGCCGTTGCCGCAGGTCGTCGTCCACGGCCGTGGAGGGGGCCTCCTCGATGATCTTCTGGTGGCGGCGCTGGATAGAGCACTCGCGCTCTCCCAGGACCACCACGTTGCCGTGGTGGTCGGCGATGACCTGGACCTCAATGTGGCGCACCGGCTCCAGGTACTTCTCCAGGTATACGACGCCGCTGCCGAAGGCGGAGGCCGCCTCGCGACGCGCCCGCTCCAGGGCCGCCGGTAGCTCCTCCGCCCGGAACACGGTGCGCATCCCCCGGCCACCACCGCCGGCCGCTGCCTTCACCAGGATGGGGAAGCCTATACGGGTGGCCACCTCCTCGATCTCCTCGTGCCCCGACAGCTCCTGAGTGCCGGGCACCACCGGCACGCCTGCTTCCTGCATGAGCTGCCTCGCTCGCAGCTTGTCACCCATGGAGCGAATGACCTGCGGCGACGGCCCCACGAACGTAATGCCGTTGTCCTGACAGGCCTGGGCGAAGTCGGCGTTCTCGGCCAGAAAGCCGTAGCCCGGGTGGACGGCGTCCACCTTGGCCTTCTTGGCCACCTCGATGATGCGAGCGATGTTGAGGTAGCTCTCGCGGGCCGGGGGCGGGCCGATGCAATAGGCCTCGTCGGCGTGGCGGACGTGCAGGTCGTTGCGGTCAGCCTCAGAATACACGGCCACGGCGCGGATGCCCAGGTCGCGGCAGGCCCGCACCACGCGCAGGGCTATCTCGCCCCTATTGGCCACCAGGAGCTTACGGAACATGCAGTCCTTCTATTCGCCTCCTTAGTTTGTCCTATAAAGGGGCGCATGGCAAGGGGCCAGCCAAGGGCCAGCGGGCTGAACATCGGCGCCGTCAGGGGGCCCGGCGGGACTCGGCTGTCAGCCTCGACACGACCTCGTCCAGCGGCAGGGTGCCCAGGTCCTCCCCGGAGCGGAGACGCACGGCCACGCCTGCGGCCTGGGCTTCACGGTCGCCCACGATAAGCATGTAGGGCACCTTTTGGAGCTGGGCGTCCCGGATCTTGGCCTGCATCCGCTCCTGGCGGTCGTCCACCTCCACCCGCAGGTCAGCCTCCTTCAGGCGCTGGGCAACCTGGCGGGCGTAGGGCAGGTGGCGGTCGGCTATGGGGATCACCACCGCCTGGACCGGGGCCAGCCAGAGGGGGAAGGCGCCGGCGTAATGCTCGATGAGCACGCCCAGGAAGCGCTCCATGGAGCCCAGCATGGCCCGGTGGACCATGTAGGGACGCTGGCGCGAGCCATCGGCCGCCACATAGGTCATGTCGAAGCGCTCGGGAAGGTTGAAGTCGAACTGGACGGTGGTGCACTGCCACTCGCGGCCGATGGCGTCCACCAGCTTGACATCGATCTTGGGGCCGTAGAAGACGGCACCCCCCTCGTCCACCTGATAGGCCAGGCCCCTGTCCTCCACCGCCCGCCGCAGGGTAGCCTCGGCCATCTGCCAGTCCTCCAGCGAGCCGGCATACTTGCCCTCGGCATCGCGGGTGGAGAGGTAGACCCTGAACTCGCGGAAGCCGAAGGCCTCGAAGAACAGGAGCATGAAGTCCAGGCATGCCTCTATCTCCTCCTGGACCTGGTCAGGCCGGCAGAAGATGTGGGCATCGTCCTGGGTGAATCCCCGCACGCGCAGCAGACCGTGCAGCACACCGGACCGTTCGTAGCGGTAGACGGTGCCCAGCTCCGCCAGGCGTATGGGCAGCTCACGGTAGCTGCGGACCCGCGACTTATAGATCTGGATATGAAAGGGGCAGTTCATGGGCTTCAGGTAATAGGCCTGCCCGTCCACGTCCATAGGCGAATACATATTCTCAGCGTAGAAGTCCAGGTGGCCCGAAATCTGCCAGAGGGTCGCGCGGCCGATGTGGGGGGTATAGACCAGCTCATAGCCGCGACGGAAATGCTCCCGCCGCCAGAAGTCCTCGATCACGGCCCGCACGCGGGCGCCCTTGGGATGCCAGTAGACCAGCCCCGGACCATACTCCTCGTGGAAGCTGAACAGGTCCAGCTCCCGGCCCAGGCGCCGGTGATCGCGGCGCTGGGCCTCCTCCAGTCGCCGCAGGTACTCCTCCAGCTCTTCCTGCGTCTCGAAGAGGGCGCCGTAGATGCGCTGGAGCATGGGACGCCGCTCGTCGCCGCGCCAATAGGCGCCCGCCACCGACAGCAGCTTGAAGGGCGGGACCTGGCCCGTCCGCTCCACATGTGGCCCCTGGCACAGGTCCACGAAGTCGCCGTGGCGGTAGAGGCTGACCCGGTCCCCCTCTATCTCGTCGATGAGCTCCAGCTTGTAGGTCTGGTCGGCGAACAGGCGGCGCGCCTCCTCCTTGGATATCTCCTCGTGGATGAAGGGGACATCGGAGGCGACCCGCTCCCGCATCAGCTCCTCGATGCGCGGCAGGTCGTCCGGTGTGAGAGGGCGCGGCAGATCGAAATCGTAGTAGAAGCCGGTGTCGATGGGGGGGCCGATGCCCAGTTTGGCCCCCGGGAAGAGCTTCAGCACCGCTTCGGCCATTATGTGGGCGGCCGAGTGGCGCATGCGATAGAGGCGCTCCTCCTTGGGCAGTCCCGCCAGCTCCGACATGGCTCTCCCGCAGCGGCCTAGCGGCCCAACGCTCGGCGCAGAAGCCTGCCCTGGACCACCACCAGGCCCAGGCCCAGGGCAGCAAGGGCTATCAGGACGCCCGTCAGGACCCAGTCGCCCTGGGCGGCGGCGAGGACGGCGAAGGCCAGGGCAATGGCCAGCATGGCCAGCGGCACTCCCACCAGCCACAGGCGCAGAAGCCTCACGCTGGGGGGTTCCCTGCCCGACGACGCCATCGCCTTCCCTGCCCGTCCCACAAACTCAGCGGGCCAGGGGCCACCGCCCTGGCCCGACGCTGCCTCTCCTGGCTGGTGGGCGGTAGAGGACTCGAACCTCTGACCTCAGCGATGTCAACGCTGCGCTCTGCCCACTGAGCTAACCGCCCACCCGAGGGGAATGGTAGCAACGGGCCGACGGGGCGGTCAAGGAGCGCTAGCCGCCCGCCAGCTCCCGCCGGTAGGCCTCCAGCGCCTGACGCACCGCCTCGTCGCCCAAGGAGAGGATGGAGGCGGCCAGGAGGGCGGCATTGCGGGCGCCATCGATACCCACACAGGCCACCGGCACCCCCGGCGGCATCTGGACGATGGACAGGAGAGAGTCCAGCCCCTGGAGGGGCGACCTGGCGAGGGGCAAGCCGATGACGGGGAGGGTGGTCCAGGCGGCCACCACCCCCGGCAGGTGGGCGGCCATGCCGGCGGCGGCGATGATGACGCCGATGCCCCGCTCGCGGGCGCCCTGGGCAAACTGACGGACCTTCTCCGGCGTGCGGTGGGCGGACATGGCGTGGACCTCGCACTCGATGCCCAGGCGCTCCAGCATCTTCTGGGCCTCTTCCACCTGGGGCAGGTCAGACTGGGAACCGACGACGATGGCTACCTTGGCCACGCTGCTCCTCCTGTGTCCTGGACTTCGCTCCGTCCGACGTCCCGTCCCCCGTACGGTCCCGGCCTTGGGAGCAGATATTGGTGGCTCCCGGCCCTCAGGCCTGGCCGAAGGCGCGCAGGGGCCGCTGAGGCCGATTGTAGCTGGGCCGCGCCCGATGGTCACGCAGGCGGGGCCCGCCCCGTTACTGGACCTTGGCGTCCTGGGCAGGGGCAGCGATGTCGCGCCGGTAATGGGCACGGGTGAAGTGGATGTGCTGGACGGCGCGATAGGCCTTGGCCCGGGCCTCCGTCAGGGTGGGGGCCACCGCCACCACCGTCAGCACCCGGCCCCCGGCCGTGACCACCGTCCCATCGTCGCGCAGGGCGGTGCCGGCGTGGAACACCAGCACGTCGTCCTCCACCGATCCCAGGCCGTAGATGGGGTAACCGGTGCGGTACTCGTCGGGGTAGCCTCCGGAGGCCATCACCACCCCCACGCAGGCCTCGGTGGACCACTCCACCGCTACCTCGTGTAGGCGGCCGTTGGCCACGGCCCAGGCGATCTTCAGCAGGTCGCTCTTCAGGCGCGGCAGCAGGACCTGCGTCTCCGGGTCGCCGAAGCGGCAGTTGAACTCCAGCACCAGCGGCCCCCGGTCGGTGACCATCAGGCCAGGGTAGAGGACGCCGCGGTAGTCGATCCCCTCGGCGGCCAGGGCCCGCACCGCCGCCTCCGTCACTTGCTGGTGGACGAAGCGCTCGGTCGGCTCGTCGAGCCAGAGGGCAGGGCTGTAGGCACCCATGCCGCCGGTGTTGGGGCCCTGGTCGCCGTCCAGCGCCCGCTTGTAGTCGCAGGCGAAGGGCATGGGCACCACCGTGCGGCCGTCGGTGAAGGCGTGGGCCGACACCTCTCGCCCGCTCAGCTTCTCCTCCACCACCACCGTCCGCCCAGCCGGGCCCAGTGCCTCGTCCACCATCAGCCGGTCGATGATGTCCAGCGCCTCCTCCTTGGACTGGCAGACGAAGGCGCCCTTGCCCCCGGCCAGGCCATCGGCCTTCACCACCGGCGGTCCCGACAGGGACATGACGTAGTCCCGGGCATCGGTGCGGGACGTGAAGATGGCGAAGGCTGGGTGGGGTATGCCATGGCGGGCGGCCAGCTCCCGCGCCCAGGCCTTGGAGGCCTCAATGCGCGCGCCGGCCTGCCTGGGCCCGAAGACGGCGATGCCCTCGGCCTCCAGGCGGTCGGCCAGGCCCCGTGCCAGCGGCTCCTCGGGCCCCACCACCACCAGCTCCACCCGGTGCTCCCTGGCCGCCGCCACCAGACCCTCGACGTCGTTGGCCCTGATGTCGAGGTTGGTAGCGATGGCGGCGGTGCCGGCGTTGCCTGGGGCCACCAACAGCTCGCCCAGGCTGGACGACTGGCGCAGCTTCCAGGCGATGGCGTGCTCGCGGCCGCCACCGCCTACCACCAGGACCCGCCTCACGGTGCCCTGCGCACCTCCGCCGTCACCGGAATGGGATGGCTGAGGGCAAAGACGGCCGGGCAGCGGGCCAACGCCTCCTGCCGTGCCGCTTCCAGCTCCTCGGGCGAGGCATCGGTGTCGGCCTCGATGGCGAAGGCCACCCCCTGGACCGCAGGCGCCTCGGATACGCCGAAGACGCGGCCGAAGTCCAACTGGCACTCGCCGCTGGCCCTCAGGCCGCGGAGCTGGATGCCCCTGGCCGAGGCAGCGGTGACGAAGGTGGCCGTAAAGCAGGAGAGCAGTCCCAGCACGCACAGGTGCAGCGGCCCCGGCTGCGACCCCTTGCCGCCCATGAAGGTGGGCGAGTCCAGCTCCAGCCTCAGCTCCCCGTTCTCATACCTGGCCACCACGGTCATCTGCGGCCCCGCAGGGTCGGGATGCCACTCCAGTTCGCCCCGGTTGACACGCCGCCCGCGGGCGGGGTCGCGGGCGATGGCGTCCGCCTCCCGGGCGACGGCGTCCAGGTCCACGTTGTTGACGACAGCCACGGTCTCCACCTCCAGGGCCTATTGTAGGCCGCGGCGGCGCCTACGGGCATGCCGCCGAGACGGTCCCTCGGCCAGGGCAGCATGGTAGGCAGCCTCAGCCAGGCCAGCCACCTCGGCCTGACCGAGGCCTGTCGGCAGGGACGCCCACTGTCCGAAGGGGACGCCCGGCCGCAGCATGAAGGGCTCCCCGCCCGCTGCCAGCAGCCGCCCGTATTCCGGGCCGGGTAGCCGCAGGAAGAGGCGGTCGCCGGCCAGGAAGGCGAACATGCGGCCGTTGGGGGCGAAGAAGCAGTCGGCCCCGAACATCCGCCGCACGTAGACTCCCCGGAGGGATGGGGGCGGGAACGCGACCATGAACAGCTACTCGGGTCCCGGACGACGGACACTGGAAACGCAGCTGCAGGTCTTCAGACCTGCTCCTAGACAGCCCCTCGGCACCCCCACCGTCGAGGCGGCAGAGGTCCATGAACGCGAACGGCCTGCCCTCACTCCCATTCTATGGTGCCGGGGGGCTTGGAGGTGATGTCGTAGACGACGCGGTTCACCCCCGGCACCTCGTTGACGATGCGCGAGGATATGCGAGCCAGCACGTCGTAGGGCAACCGTGCCCAGTCGGCCGTCATGGCATCCTCGGCCGTTACCGCCCGCACCGCCACCACGTAGCCGTAGGTCCGGTAGTCGCCCATGACCCCCACCGAGCGGGTGTCCGTCAGCACGGCGAAGGACTGCCACAACTGCCGGTAGAGGCCGGCCCGCTTTATCTCGTCCATGACGATCCAGTCGCAGGCCCGCAGCAGCTCCAGCTTCTCCTCGGTTACCTCGCCTATGACGCGGATGGCCAGGCCCGGGCCCGGGAAGGGCTGACGGTAGACCATCTCCTCGGGCAGCCCCAGCTCCAGGCCCACCCGTCGCACCTCGTCCTTGAACAGGTAGCGCAGCGGCTCCAGCAGGCGGAAGCTCATCTCCTTGGGCAGGCCGCCCACGTTGTGGTGGGTCTTGATCTTGGCGGCGGTGCCGGAGCCAGCGGCGCTCTCGATGACGTCGGGGTAGGTGGTGCCCTGGGCGATGAACTCGAAGTCGCCCAGCTTGCCCGCCTCGGCCTCGAACACGCGGATGAACGTCTCGCCAATGACCTTTCGCTTCTCCTCCGGGTCCGTCACCCCCCGCAGCCGCTCCAGGAAGGTGCGCGAGGCGTCCACATAGACTAGGGGGATGCCCAGGTGACGGCGGAAGGCGTCCTGCACCCGCTCCGGCTCCTCCCGTCGCAGGAGGCCGTTGTTGACGAAGATGCAGGTGAGCTGGTCGCCCACCGCCCGGTGCACCAGGGCGGCCGTCACGGCCGAGTCGACCCCGCCCGAGAGGGCACAGAGGACGCGGCTGTCGCCCACCGTCTCGCGGATACGCTCCACCGCCTCGGCAATGAAGTTGCCCGGCGTCCAGTCGCCCCGGCAACCGCACACCCGGTAGAGGAAGTTGCGGATGATGTCCCTCCCAAGGGGCGTGTGGACCACCTCCGGGTGGAACTGGAGCCCGAACAGGCGGGAGTCATCGGCCATCACGGCCACGGGCGAGTTGTCCGAGTGGGCCAGGGCACGGAAGCCGGGCGGCAGCTCCGTCACCTGGTCACCGTGGGACATCCACACGGGGAAGGAGGGGGGCAGGCCGGCGAAGAGGGGCGAGGAGGCATCGTCCACCTGCAGCATGGCCAGGCCATACTCCCGACGCTGGGAGGGTGCCACACGTCCCCCCAACTGGTGGGCCAGGAGCTGCATGCCATAGCAGATGCCGAGGACCGGCAGGCCCGAGGCGAAGACGTAGTGGGGTGCCAGCGGGGCACCCTCATCGTAGACCGATGCCGGGCCGCCTGAGAGGATGAAGCCCCGCGGTGACAGGCGCCGCACCTCTTCCCAGGGCGTGTCCGGCGGCACCAGCTCGCAGTAGACGTTGCACTCCCGCACCCTGCGGGCGATGAGCATGCTATACTGGGAGCCGAAGTCCAGAACGACCACCGTCTCGGGCTGCCGTCGTCGCTCGGTGGGCACAGGAGCCGGCGCATGGCCCTCCCGCTGCCGGGCGATCTCCAGATAGACGGAGACCTCCACGTCATCGGAGGCGGACAGGCGGTGACTGGTGGGCGGGCCTGGTCGGGTCATGGCGGCTCGTTCGGTTCCCATGCTAGCGGCGTCGGCACAACCTGTCAATCAGCAAAACTGGTTAACAGTAATGCCAGCCCCTTTGGGTGCCCGTGATGGCGTCGCGTAGGCTAAGGGGGGCCGCCCTGCTGGCTGCCGTGGGGGTAGGGGCGGCAGCCCTGGCCTATCGCCTTCTGAGGGGGCGCCAGCCGACGGGACGACGCCGGCTGAGGCTGGTAGGCCTGCGGGAAGAGGTGGAGGTACTGCGCGACCGCTGGGGCGTGCCCCACATCTATGCCCGCAACCTATGGGACCTCTTTTTCGCCCTGGGCTACGTGCAGGCCCAGGACCGCCTCTGGCAGCTGGACTTCTACCGGCGTCTGGCCACCGGCACCTTGGCCGAGGTCATGGGCGAGGCGGCGCTGGAATACGACCGCCTGATGCGGCGCGTGGGCATCGGACGGGTGGCCAGCCGCGATGTGGACCGCCTCGGGCCCCAGGTGAGGGAGGCCATGGAGGCCTTCGCCGGCGGGGTCAATGCCTGGCTGGCCTCGGGCACCTTGCCTGTGGAGTGCCTGCTGTTGCGCTACCGCCCTCAGCCCTGGCAGGTGTCCGACTCCACCGCCATAGGCCGCTTCGTGGCCTGGACCCTCTCCGGTAACTGGGACCGGGAAGTCCTGCGGGCCTGGCTGCTCGAGCGCTTCGGCCCAGAGACGCTGGCCGAGCTGGAGCCGCAGTATCCCCTGGGCAAGCCGCTGGTCCTGCCCCCTGGGGGCTCGTCGCGGTCGCAGGGCCCCGACCTGCGAGGGGAGTTCCGCGACCTGGCGCTGGCGGTGGTCCGCGGCGGCCTCAGCAACAACTGGGTGGTGGACGGGGCCAAGTCGGTAACGGGAAGGCCGTTGCTGGCCAACGACCCTCACCTGCCGCTGGGCATCCCCTGCATCTGGTATGAGGCCCACCTGGAGGCCCCCGGGCTGCGGGCCGCAGGGGTGTGCCTGCCGGGGGTGCCGGCCATCATCATCGGCCACAACCAGCGCATCGCCTGGGGCGTCACCGCGGCCATGGTGGACCAGGACGACCTGTACATCGAGCGGCTGGACCCATCGGATCCGTCCCGTTACCTGTTCCAGGGGCGTTGGGAGCAGGGGGAGGTGGTGCGGGAGGAGATCCGCGTCCGGGGGCGTCAGGAGCCGGTGGTGGAGGAGGTGCTGGTCACCCGCCACGGTCCCGTAATCAGCCCCTGCCTGCCGGGGGTGGACCAGCCCCTGGCCCTGCGCAGCGTGTGCCTGGAGGAAAGGGACTTCGCCGGGGGGCTTATGGCCCTGATGCAGGCCCAGGACTGGGACGGGTTCCGCGCCGCCCTCAAGGGCTGGGTCTCCAGCGTCCTCAACTTCGTCTACGCGGACGTGGACGGCAACATCGGCTACCAGATGGCCGGGCTGGTGCCGGTGCGCAGGAAGGGCCTGGGGCTGGCACCGGTGCCGGGCTGGACCGGCGAGTACGAATGGGAGGGATATGTGCCCTTCGAGGAGCTGCCCCACAGCTTCAATCCTCCCTCCCACTGGTTAGCCACGGCCAACAACAAGGTGGTGGACGACGATTACCCTCACTTCCTCAGCGCCGAGTATGTGGACAGCCCCCGCATCGAGCGCATCGTGCAGGTGCTGACGTCGCGGCAGGCCCTCTCCAGGGACGACTTCCGGGCCCTCCAGACCGACCTACAGTCGCTGCCGGGGCAGGAGCTGGCCCGGATCATCCTGTCCTTGGAGCCCAGGGACCCGTGGGCCCGTAGGGCACAGACCTTCGTGGGGGCGTGGGACGGTTCCCTGCACCCCGAGAGCATCGCTGCTGCCATCGTGGAGGCCTTCTTCGTCCACCTGGTGAGGCGAGCGCTGGAGGAGAAGGTGGGGGCCATGGCCGACTTCCTGCTGGGGCGCCCCATTCACCCCATACGGGACGCCGGACACTTCTTCATCGATGCGGCCTCATGGCTCCTGCGCAAGATGGAGGAGCGGCCCGACTGGTTCCCCGGGCGCACCTGGCGGGAGGTGGCCGAGCAGGCGCTGGTGGACGCCGTCCGGGACCTGCGCCGCCGCCTGGGCGAGGACATGACGCGCTGGCAGTGGGGACGCCTCCACCGCATCGTGCTGCGACATCCCCTGGGTCAGGTGCGCGCCCTCGCCCCCATCTTCAATCGCGGCCCTTATCCGGTGGGCGGCGACGCCAACACCGTGGCCCAGGCCGCCTACCTGCCCTACGATGGCTACGAGGTGGTCAGCTTCGCGGCCTCCTGGCGCATGATCATCGACCTGGCCGACTTCAACCGCAGTCTGGGAGTCATACCCGGAGGGCAGTCGGGCAACCCGGCCAGTCGCCATTACACCGACCAGTTGCAGCTCTGGCTGCAGGGCGAATACCACCCCATGCCCTGGGACCGGGAGCAGGTGGAGAAGCACCTGGAGGCCCGGCTGGAGCTGGCCCCCTGACCGTTCACACCCCGGACGGAGGAGGACGTGGCCAAGAAGAGCGTGCGCGAGGTAGACGTGCGCGGCAAGCGCGTGCTGGTCAGGGTGGACTTCAACGTCCCCCTGGACCCTTCGACCCGGCGGGTGCTGGACGACTCCCGCATCCGGGCCTCCCTGCCCACCATCCGCCACCTGCAGGAGCGGGGGGCGAGCATCGTCCTATGTTCCCACCTGGGAAGGCCCAAGGGCCGTGATGCGGCCCTGAGCCTGGCGCCGGTGGCCCAGCGCCTGGCCGAGCTGCTGGGACAGCCGGTGGCCATGGCCCCGTGCTGCGTGGGCCCGGAGGTGGAGGCGATGGTCGGCTCCCTCGAGCCAGGCGGTGTGCTCCTGCTGGAGAACGTGCGCTTTCATCCCCAGGAGGAGGACAACGACCCCGAATACGCGCGTGCCCTGGCCCGCCTGGCCGACATATTCGTCAACGATGCCTTCGCTGCCGCCCATCGCGCCCACGCGTCGACTGCCGGCGTCGCCTCCTACCTGCCGGCGGTGGCGGGGCTGCTCATGGAGCGGGAGATAGCCCACCTGTCGCGGGCCCTGGAGCCGGAGCGCCCCTATGCTGCCGTCATCGGGGGGGCGAAGGTCAGCACCAAGATAGGCGTGCTGCATAACCTGCTGCGGCGGGCCGATCGCCTCCTGCTGGGTGGCGGCATGGCCAACACCTTCCTCAAGGCGGAGGGGTTCGACGTGGCCGCCTCCCTGGTGGAGGACGATTACCTGGACGAGGCGCGGCGCATCATGGCCGAGGCCCGTGAACGGGGCGTCCGCCTCCTCCTGCCCAGCGACGTGGTGGTGGCGGACCGGGTGGCCGCCGACGCCCAGACCCGCCGCGTATCGGTGAAGGACGTGCCGACGGGCTGGCACATCGTGGACATCGGCGATACCACCCTGGAGGTCTTCGCCCGTGCCCTCGAGGACTGCCGGACGGTGGTCTGGAACGGGCCCATGGGCATCATGGAGCTGGAGCCCTTCGCTCGCGGCTCGCGGCGCCTGGCAGGGGTCATCGCCGGCCTGCGGAATGCAGTAACCATCGTCGGGGGTGGCGAGACAGCGGCCGTGGTGGAGTCGCTGGGCCTCGCCGACCGCTTCACCCATGTCTCCACCGGGGGCGGCGCCACCCTGGAGTTCCTGGAAGGCAAAGAGCTGCCGGGCATCGCCGTCCTGGCGGATGCCTGATGGGCGGCGGGGCCCGAGGGGATCCTGCCATGAAGGTCGGCTTCATCGGACTGGGCAACATGGGCATGCCCATGGCCCGCAATGTGCTGGCATCAGGCCACCAGGTGCGGGCCTATAACCGGACCATAGCGCGCGCCCAGGAGCTGGCGACCTACGGCGCGCAGGTGGCCGCCACCCCGGCCGAGGCCGCCCAGGACGCCGAGGTGGTGGTGACGATGCTGTCGGACGATGCGGCCCTGGAGGAGGTCGTGTTCGGCCCCGAAGGCATACTCGGGGCCATGGGGGCCGGCGCCGTGCACCTGTCCATGAGCACTATCGGCGTGGCCACCGCCCGGCGGGTGTCCCAGGCCCACGCCGAGAGGGGACAGGGCTACGTGGCTGGCCCCGTCTTCGGGCGACCCGAGGCTGCCGGCGCCCGTTCCCTGTGGATAGTGGTCAGCGGCGCGCCGGAACATGTCGAACGCTGCCGGCCCCTTCTCGAGGCCATGGGAGCCGGCTACACCGATGCGGGCCCTGACCCCGCCGCTGCCCACCTGGTGAAGATCGCCGGCAACCTCCTCATAGCGGCTGCCATCGAGGCCGTAGGGGAGGCCATCGCCTTGGTGCGCAGGCACGGGATCGACCCAGGCCTGCTCATGGAGGTGGTGGCCGAAAGGGTCTTCCGCTCCCCCATCTACGCCAACTACGGCCGCATCGCCCTGGAGGGCCGTTTCCGACCGGCTGGGTTCAAGCTCCGCCACGGGCTGAAGGACATCAGGCTGGCCCTGCAGGCCGGAGAGGAGAAGACGCTGCCCCTCCCCATTGCCAGCCTGCTGCGCGACCGTCTCCTCGCGGCATTGGACCGCGGCTGGGGCGAGGACGACTGGGCCTCCATCGTGGGGCTGAACGAGCCCGGGGACGGCCGAGGCCACCCGCCCCTAGCTGGTCGCAGCGCCCATGACCGATAATCGGTAGCGAGATGGCCATGGACCTGGAGCTGGCACGACAGCTGGCCACAGAGGCCGACACGAAGATCGTCCTGGTGGTCATGGACGGCCTCGGTGGGCTGCCCCACCCGGAGACGGGCCGCACCGAGCTGGAGGCCGCCTATACGCCCAACCTGGACCGTCTCGCCCGCGAGAGCATGTGCGGCCTGACGGTTCCCGTGGCCCCCGGCGTGACTCCCGGCAGCGGTCCCGGTCATCTGGCCCTCTTCGGCTACGACCCCCTGAGGTTCCAAGTGGGGCGCGGGGTGCTGGAGGCACTGGGCATCGACTTCGACCTGCAGCCCGGAGATGTGGCCGCCCGTGGCAACTTCTGCACCGTTGACGAGGCAGGCATCGTCACCGACCGCCGGGCGGGACGCATCGATAGCGAGCGGTGCGCCCAGCTGGTGGCCAAGCTCCGGGGCATCCAGGTGGACGGGGTGCAAGTCCTGGTGGAGCCGGTGCGGGAGCACCGCTTCCTGGTGGTCCTGAGGGGCGAGGGCCTCTCGGACCGGGTGTCCGACACGGACCCCCAGCGGGAGGGGGCGAAGGTGCCCCCCGCCGTGGCAACCGCCCCCGAGGGTGAGCGCACCGCCTCGCTGGTGAACCGCTTCGTGGCCGAGGCTGCCCGTCGCCTGCAAGAGGAGGCCCCCGCCAATATGCTGCTCTTGCGGGGCTTTGCCATGCGCCCCCACTGGCCCACCGTGCAGGAGGTCTTCCGGCTGCGGGCGGCGGCCGTGGCCTATTACCCCATGTACCGCGGCCTGGGCAAGCTGGTGGGGATGCAGCCGTTGCCCTCAGGGCCGCGGCTGGAGGACGCCATCGCCTCGACACGGGAGCACTGGCACCAGTTCGACTACTTCTTCCTGCACTACAAGGCTACCGACACCGCTGGGGAGGACGGGGACTTCGACCGCAAGGTAGAGGCCATCGAGGCGGCCGACCGGGCCATCCCTGCCCTCCTTGACCTGGACCCCGATGTGCTCATCGTCACCGGCGACCATTCGACGCCGGCGGTGATGGCTGGCCACTCCTGGCACCCGGTGCCGTTCATGATGCGCGCCCGCTGGGCCCGAGCCGACGACTGCGACGCCTTCAACGAGGTGGCCCTGCAACGGGGGATCCTGGGCACCTTCCCCGCGGTGGAGGTGATGCCCCTGGCCCTGGCCCACGCGCGACGCCTCCTCAAGTTCGGGGCCTGACATGCGCACCCCCTTCGTGGCCGGCAACTGGAAGTGTCACCTGCGCCTGGACAGCGCCCGCTCCCTGGCGGGAGCCCTGCGACAGAGGCTGGGCAGCCTGGACGGCGTGGAGGTGGCCGTCTGCCCCACCTTCGTCCACCTGCAGGCGGTGAAAGAGGTCCTGGGGGGCTCCGCCATTGGGCTGGGCGCCCAGGACACCCATTGGGAGGACGATGTGGCCGCCACCGGCGAGGTAGGCCCCGCCATGCTTGCCGAGCTGGTCCGCTACGTCATCGTGGGCCACTCGGAGCGGAGGCACCAGTTCGGCGAGTCGGACGAGGTGGTCCGCCGCAAGCTTGAGGCGGTGCTGGCCCAGGGACTGGCCCCCATCCTCTGCGTCGGCGAGACGCTGGAGGAGCGGACCGCTGGCCGCACCCATCAGGTCCTGGAGCGCCAGTTGGACTCGGCGCTCTCGGGACTGGAGACGGCTCCGGCGCTGGTGGTGGCCTACGAGCCGGTGTGGGCCATCGGCACGGGGGTGGCAGCCAGCGGCCACCAGGCCCAGGAGGCCATCGCCCTCGTGCGGAAGCTGGTGGCCCGGCACTTGGGGGATGAGGTGGCGTTGGCGACCCGCGTCCTTTACGGCGGCAGCGTCACGCCGGCCAACATCGTTGAGTTCGTGTCCCAGCCCGATATCGACGGCGCCCTGGTCGGCGGCGCTAGCCTGAAGGCCGACAGCTTCGTGCAGATCGTTGAGCTGACAGCACGGGCCAAAGGGGGAGGGAGGTGAGGCGGAATGGAGAGAGAGGCCATCATCGAGTCGCTCCGGAACAGCAGGGAGATCCGCATCACCGTCAGGGGCCGACGCAGCGGCCGTGCCATCTCCCTGCCGGTGTGGTTCGTCCTGGACGAAGAGCGCCCGTGCCTCTGGCTGTTGCCCATTCGTGGCTCCCGTAGCCCGTGGTTCCGCAACCTGGAGGCGGAGCCGGCCCTAACGGTGCAGGTGGGAGACCACTCGCTGAGAGCGACTGCGGTGGTGCACCGCGATCCCGCGCTGGTGGAGGGCACCATCGAAAGGTTCAAGGCCCGCTACACGGCCCGCGAATTCGAGCGCTACTATAGCGGTGTAGACGTGGCAATAGAGGTGCCCCTGGCAGATGAGCGATAGAGGCGTCACACGCTGTCTGGTGGCCATCGTGGGCCCCACGGCCACCGGCAAGAGCGCGCTGGCCATCGCTCTGGCCCAGCGTTTCCAGGGCGAGGTGGTCAACGCCGACTCCCGTCAGGTCTACGCGGGCATGGACATCGGGACCGCCAAGCCCACTCCCCAGGAGCGGCGTCAGGTCCCCCATCACCTGTTCGACATCGCCCGCCCCGACGAGCCCTTCAGCCTGGGGCGCTGGCTGGACTTGGCACGGCAGACGCTGGAGGACATCTGGCAGCGGGGACGGCTGCCGGTCCTGGTGGGGGGCACCGGACAGTATGTGTGGGCGCTGCTGGAGGGCTGGACGGTGCCCAGGGTCCCGCCCAGGCCCGACCTGCGCCGCCACCTGGAGGAGCGGGCACGACGCGAGGGGGTCCAGGCCCTCTACGCGGAGCTGGCCGGGCGCGATCCTGCCGCCACCGCCTTCGTGGACCCCCGCAACGTGCGCCGGGTCGTCCGTGCCCTGGAGGTGATGGAGGCCACGGGCCGGCCCTTCTCCGAACAGCGCCGACGCATCGGCGCGCCCTTCCCCTACCTAGCCATCGGCCTATGGCTCCCGCGGCAGGAGCTTTACCGCCGCATCGACCAGCGCGTGGAGGAGATGGTGCGCCAGGGGCTGGTGGACGAGGTCCGCAAGCTGCTGGCCCAGGGCTTCTCGCCCGAGCTCCCAGCCATGAGCAGCATCGGCTACCGGGAGATGTGCCAGCACCTGCAGGGCAAGCTGACGCTGCCTGAGGCGGTCGAGCGTATCAAGACGGGCACACACCGCCTAGTCCGCCACCAGGAGAACTGGTTCCGCCGCAGCGACCCGCGCATCCGCTGGCTGCGGGCCGATGACCCCCGCCTGCTGGAGGAGGCTTCGCGCCTCGTGGCACAGTTCCTGGCCACACGAGAGGAGGCCGTCTCGTGCGCTTCGTGAAGATGCACGGCACGGGAAACGATTTCGTGCTGCTGCAGCCCCAGCGGGAGGACGAGGACTGGCCCCATCTGGCCCGAACTCTGTGCGACCGCCACTTCGGCATCGGTGCCGACGGCGTAATTCTGGTGCTCCCGTCGGACCGGGCCGACGTGCGCATGCGCATCTTCAACCCTGACGGCTCCGAGGCCGAGATGTGCGGCAACGGCATTCGGTGCCTGGTCCGCTACGCCGTCGAGACGGGGCTCGCCCGTCCCCGCGACGGCCAGCTGATGGTGGAGACCGCCGCCGGCGTGCTGCCCGCCTGGGTGGACGTGGAGGACGGCCAGGTCCAGCGGGTGCGGGTCGGCATGGGCGTGCCGCGCTTCTCGCCCCAGGAGGTGCCCGTCCGGGCCCAGGGGCCCGGGCCGCTGCTTTCTTTGCCCCTGGAGGTGGGGGGCCACCGGCTCTCGTTGACCTGCCTCTCCCTGGGCAACCCGCATGCGGTCCACTTCCTGGACGGGCCGGTGGAGGAGTTCCCCCTCCAGGAGGTGGGCCCGGCGGTGGAGCACCACCCCCTTTTCCCACAGCGGGTCAACTTCGGCGTGGCCCGTGTCCTGGACAGGGGACACGTGGAGCTGCGGGTCTGGGAACGGGGCGCTGGGCCGACATTGGCCTGCGGGTCAGGCGCCACCGCTGCTGTGGTGGCCGCCCGCCTGCACGACCTGGTGGACAGCAGGGTAGAGGTCCATCTGCCGGGCGGCACCCTGACCATCGAGTGGGACGGCCGGGGAGAGGCCTATCTGAGCGGCCCGGCCCAATGGGTGTTCGAGGGCAGATGGCTGGGGCAATAGCGCCCGATGGGTCCCTGATGGGATGCCCGCCATGATCCCCGCCCCCGCTACAGGAGCCGACAGGAGGTGGTAGCGCCACCGATGCCGACCAGGCCTGCCCAGTCCGCCGACGTACCGTAGTGAAGGAGGTGCGAGGTGATCAAGCTGGTCTACTGCATGCACCGCCGGCCAGGCATGACCATGGCCGAGTTCCAGAAGCATTGGCGAGAGGTGCATGCCCCCCTGGTCAAGAAGAACGCTGCCGTCCTGGGAATCCGCCGCTATGTCCAGCTCCACACCTTGGACAGCCCTTTCGTGCGTGAGCTGAACAGACAGCGCGGCTGCGAACTGGAACCCTTCGACGGCGTGGCAGAGATCTGGCTGGACAGCCTGGACGGCTTCGCCTCCGTCCTCCAGTCGGAGGAGGGGCGCCGTGCCGTGGAGGAGCTGGCGGAGGACGAGCGGCGCTTCATCGACTTCGAGCGCTCCATCGTGATATTCGCCGAGGAGCACCCCATCATCGCCTAGGGAGGGAAGGCCCTTGAGGCTCTCGCGCCGCCTGGAGAAGCTGCCGCCCTACCTGTTCGTGGAGATCAGCCGCAAGATAGCCGAGAAGCGTGCCCAGGGCATCCGCGTGGTCTCCTTTGCCATCGGGGACCCCGATCTGCCCACGCCCCGTCACATACTGGATGCCCTCATAGAGGCGGCCCGTGACCCGGTCAACCACCGCTATCCCGAGACGGAGGGGCTGCCGGAGCTGCGGCAGGCCATCGCCCGCTGGTACCGGCGCCGGTTCGGGGTAGAGCTGGACCCCGACACGGAGGTGCTACCCCTCATCGGCTCCAAGGAGGGCATCGGCCACGTCGCCCTGTGCCTGATAGACCCCGGGGACATAGCGCTGGTGCCCGATCCGGGCTATCCGGTTTACTCCATGGGGACGGTGCTGGCGGGCGGTGAGCCCTATTATCTCCCCCTGCGGGCCGAGAACGGCTTCCTCCCCGACCTGGACGAGGTGCCGCCGGAGGTGGCGCGACGGGCCAAGGTGCTGTGGCTCAATTACCCCAACAACCCCACCGGGGCTGTGGCTGACCTGTCCTTCTTCCAGCGGGCCGTGGAGTTCGCCCGCCGCTATGGCCTGGCCATATGCCACGATGGCCCCTATACCGAGGTCGCCTTCGACGGCTACCGCCCGCCCAGCTTCCTCCAGGCGGAAGGCGCCAAGGACGTCGGCATCGAGTTCCATTCCCTCTCCAAGACCTACAACATGACCGGCTGGCGCATCGGCATGGCTGTGGGCAACGCCGACCTGATCCGGGCCCTGCGGGACGTCAAGTCCAACCTGGACTCGGGCATACCGCAGGCCATCCAGCGCATGGCCATCGCCGCCCTGGACGGCCCCCAGGACTGCATCGACGAACACAACCGCACCTACCAGCGCCGACGCGACCGATTGGTGGAGGCCCTGCGCAGCCTGGGGCTGCGGGTGGACCCTAGCCCCGCCTCCCTCTACCTGTGGGCGCGGGTGCCCGAGGGCGAGACGTCGGTGAGCTACACTGCCAAGCTGCTGGAGGAGGCGGCGGTGGTGGTGACCCCAGGCGTGGGCTACGGGCCCAGCGGCGAGGGCTACATCCGCCTCTCCCTTACCGTCCCCGATGAGGACCTGGAGGAGGGGCTACGGCGCATGGAGAGGCTGGCCAGCGGCCAGCGCCCCACCTTCTGAAGGGACGCCCTGGCGGATGGCTTATACTGGTTGGGGGAGGACCAGGACCGAAGAGGGAGGGAAGATAGCATAGGCCGCAGGCTGCACGAGACCATAAGCCCGCCCGAGCGTGCCCTGCTGGTGGCGGCCGAGGCCAAGAACGGCGGCCGCCGCGACAGTTGGGACGCGGCCAGTTCCCTCGAGGAGCTGGCCCTTCTGGCCAGCACTGCCGGCGCCCAGGTGGTAGGCAGGGTCGTCCAGAGGCTGGAGCGGCCCGACCCGGCCTATTACGTAGGCCGCGGCAAGCTGCAGGAGATAGTCTCCCTGCGCACCACCCTTGGCTATGACCTGGTCATATTCGACGACGAGCTGTCGCCCGTGCAGCAGCGCAACCTGGAGCGCGCCCTGCAGGTAAAGGTCCTGGACCGGACGGCCCTCATCCTGGACATATTCGCCCAGCATGCCCGCACCCGCGAGGGCCGGCTGCAGGTGGAGCTGGCCCAGCACGAATACCTGCTGCCCCGCCTGCGGGGACAGTGGTCCCACCTGGAGCGCCTCGGCGGAGGCATCGGGACCCGTGGGCCGGGCGAGACGCAGCTGGAGACGGACCGCCGGCTCATCAAGCGCCGCATCCAGCACCTGCGGCGCGAGCTGGAAGAGGTGCGTCAGCACCGGGCCCTGCACCGGCGTCGTCGGGCCAGGGAGGGCCTGCCGCTGGTGTCGCTGGTGGGCTACACCAACGCCGGCAAGAGCACCCTCATGCGGGCCCTATCAGGGGCCGACGTGCTGGTGGCCGACCAGCTCTTTGCCACCCTGGACCCCCTCACCCGCAGGGTGCGGCTCCCCAGCGGCGGCTTCTTCCTCCTGACGGACACGGTGGGGTTCATAAACAAGCTGCCGCCCCAGCTGGTGGCGGCCTTCCGCGCCACCTTGGAGGAGCTGGACGAGGCCGACCTCCTGCTGCACGTCATCGACATAACGCACCCCAGGGCAGCCGAGCAGGCCGATGCGGTGGAGAAGACCCTCGCCGAGCTGGGGCTTCAGGCCAAGGCGCGCATCGCCGTGCTCAATAAGGTGGACCGCCTGCAGCGCAAGGACGGCCGACCCATCGCTGGGCTGGAGGAGGTCACCGACCTCCTCCCGCACCTCCGCTCCTGGCAGCCGCGGGCGGTCCTGGTCTCTGCCCTGCGGGGCTGGGGCCTGGACGAACTGTTACAGCAGATAGAGGCGGCCCTGGCCCAGGAGCGCAGGGCCGCCCTCGATGGCAACCGCGGGACCGCCGCCATGACGCCGGCCCGCGGACGGGCCAGCCGCTAGGGCAGTGGCCCGTCGCCCCACAGGCGCAGCGTGAGCTCAGCCACCCTCCGCCCCAGGGCGCGGGCCTGCTCCCGATCGACGTCGCTGACCTGGCCGTGGGCGGTGGCCCCGTAATAGGAGCCGGAAAGGCGCATCCGCTCCGACCAGGGCAGGCCCACCACTACCATGCCGTGGGCGAAGAGCAGGTGCAGGAGCTGCAGCAGGGTGGCCTCGATGCCGCCGGAGCGGGAGTAGCCGGCGGTGAAGGCGGCCCCCACCCTCCCGGCCAGCTCACCTGTCTCCCACAGGTCGCCCGAGTGGTCGAACCACTCCTTGAGCTTGCCGGTTATGCCGCTCCAGTTGGGGGAGCCGAGGACCAGCCCGTGGCATCCCTTCAGCTCATCGATGCTGGCCTCGTCCAGGCGACGATAGACCAGGCGCACGCCTTCCACGGAGCGCACGCCCTCGGCCACGGCCTCCGCCAACTGCTCCACCAGCCCCCCGCGCGAGTCGAAGAGCACCAAGACGGTAACCATGGGGGACCCACAGCGGGGCAGGGGTAGCGCTCAGTCGCCGAGGAGGGTCGTGTAGCCCAGGGCTACAACCTCTTCCACGTATTCGGAGCGCCAGCCGGGGTTGGGTATGCGATAGCCGTGCTGACGGAACCAGCGGTGGAGCTTGAGGTATTGCTCCTCCAGATAGCGGCGCCAGGCGTCCTCCTCGCGGAAGAGGTCCGGGTCCACGTCCTCCAGGCGCTTGTCCATCTCCTCGGGGTCTATGTCCAGGTCCTCGCGCCAGTACTCGCTCAGGTAGTCCAGGGACTCCTCCAACTGGCGGCGGCACTCCTCCAACAGGGCCACCATCATGCCGTACTGGTCTACCTTGCGGCCCCGCAGGCGGACGGCGCGGGCGCACTCCTCGCACAGGGTGACCAGCTTACGGGCGTCGCAGTACTCCTCCTTGTTGCACCCCTCGCACAGGGGCGCCCAGTGGGCAGCCTCTGGGGCGCGCATGTAGCCGATGTAGACCTCATCGGTGAGCGCCCCGCAGCGGGGACAGGACAGCTTATTGGCCAGGATCTCGTTGATGGTCCGCTGCCAGTCTATCTGCATGACGGCATGCCCGCGGAGGCCTCCGCACCTCTTATCATAGGCAGCCCCCGTCCCCTGTCAACCGCCGGGACCCGTCCCCTGCGCCCCCCGCAGGAGCGGGGGAGGTCCCCCGGGTCGCCCCCTGAGCGCCCGGGCTTACTCCCCATCGACCCCCCGACGACTCAGCCTCTAGGACGACGGCAGCTCTCGGGGCCAGTGGCTCGCCCAGGGACGTGCCTGCTCGAAGGCATAGGCGGCCCGCAGCACCAGGTCCTCCCGCAGGCGCGGCCCCACGATCTGCAGCCCCACCGGCAGCCCGGCGTCGCTGAAGCCGGCCCGCACCGTGGCCGCCGGGTGGCCCGACAGGTTGAAGGGATACGTGAAGGCGACATAAGATATGGGGTTCTCGATGGGGCGGCCGGCGATCTCCATGCTCAGGCGCCCATGGGCGTCCACCGCTTCGGTGGCAGTAGTGGGGGTCAGCAGGAGGTCGTAGCGCTCGAACAGGTGCCAAAGGCGGTTGACCAGGTCGGCCCGGACCGCCTGGGCGCGATAGTACTGGTCCTGTGTCACCTGACGCCCCCGCTCGGCCAGGGCCAAGAAGCCGCGCCCGAACTGGTCGCGGTGGGCCTCCACCTTGTCAGCGATGCGCATCCACAAGGCCCCACCCTCGACGATCCCCCACGCCCAGGCCGGGTCCGGGAACACGTCCTCCACCTCCTCCACCTCGTGTCCCAGGTCCTGGAAGACACGGGCGGCCGACTCCGCCACCCTCAGGACGTCGGGCTGCACTAGGGCATAGCCCAGGGTAGGGCTCCAGGCCACACGCAAGCGCGACAAGGGTTCTCGCAGTCGCTCGACATAAGAATAGCCTGGGTGAGGTAGGGAATAGGGGTCCGATGGATGGTCGCCCACCACGGCGTCGAGGTAGAGGGCGGCGTCCATGACGGTCCGGGTGATGGGGCCGTAGCAGGCCAGCCCGCTCCAGGGCACCACCTCAAAGGGCCCCATGGGCACGCGCCCGAACTGGGGCTTTATGCCGAAACAGCCGGTGTAGGCAGCGGGGATACGGATGGAGCCGCCGGCGTCGGAGGCGGTGGCCAGGGGCACCATCCCGGCGGCGATGGCCGCAGCCGAGCCGCCGCTGGAGCCACCGGGCGTCCGCTCCAGGTGCCAGGGGTTCAGGGTCGCGCCCGTCAGCAGGTTGCGGCAGAAGAAGGTGTACCCGAACTCTGGGGTGGAGGTCTTGCCCACCACGATGGCCCCCGCCCGCTTCAGCCGCTCCACCTGCACCGAGTCCCGCCGCGCCACGTTGTCGCGGAAGGGGAGGGAGCCATAAGTGGTGGGCAGGCCGGCCACGTCCTCCAGGTCCTTGACCCCTAGGGGCAAACCAGCCAAGGGGCCCACTTCCTCGCCGCGGGCGATGAGGTCGGCCATCTGACGGGCCTCGGCCAGGGCCTCGTCTGCCCGCAGGGTGATAAAGGCCCTTATCACCGGGTCGAGGCGGCGGATTCGGTCCAAGGTGGCCTCCATCAGCTCCACCGGCGACAGCTGACGGCTGCGCACCAGCTCGGCTAACTCGTGGGCCGGCCGGAAGACCAGGTCGTCCATGTCGCCCTCCCTTGACATAACTGTTTCGGCCCTAGTCCGTGCACACGGACGCCTCATACGCGGCCGACTGTCCCGGGGCCTCCTCCACCTCTACCCGTAGGGACCGTAGGTGCAGATGGCCACGGGCCAGTAGCTCCCGCACAACCTCTTCGGCCAGGTACCGGGCCAGGCACTCAGCGGTGGAGTTCTCCACGGGCAAAGGGACCACATCCTGCCTCGGGAACCTGTAGCAACGCTCGCCGAACCTCACCTCCCACCCGTCTTCAGTATCGGCCACCGCCAGATGGGGGTTGCGGGTCGGCAGGATGAAGCGGTGGTCAAGTCGCCGGCACAGGCCCGCCGCCACGGCCCTCAGCTCCCCGAAATCGATCACCCAGGAGTCAGGCGTCAGGCCCCCTTCCACCTCCACAGCCACGGCGTAGTTGTGGCCGTGGAGCGGCTCGGCCTCGCCGCCGAAGGTGGCGAAGTGCGCGGCTGCGAAGCGCAGCGCATCGCCCGAAACCCTGACCCTGTAGGAGGCCTGGTTCGCACTATGTCCGTTATGTTGCATACCAGCACCACCCCCTGCAGTATAGCAGCCCCGCTCACGCCCGTCGGCCCCAGCTCCACCCTTGGGCCCAGCCTTAGCCACTAGGCCAACTAACGCCCTAGCCACTGTAGCTTGTCTAGGAGATGGCAAACTCTTACAATTTCATCATTTACCTTGCTAGCTCCGGCTGAGTGAGGGCAACAGCCCCCGATAGGAGGTGTGAACGTGGGGAAGAGAGCAACGGCCACCTTGGCAGTAGCGGCCTGCGCCCTGCTGTTTGCGGCGTGTGGCGGAGGGGGAGGGCAGGAGGAGCGGGCCGCCGCTGGCACCACCCCAGAGGCCGGCCAGACGCCGGCGGCGGGCCAGACCCCCGCCGCCACACCCCGCACCGGCCAGACGGCCACGGCGGCGGCCGGGCGCGACAACCTGCCGCCCGCCCTGCGCCAGGCGGCGGAGCGGTGGCAGCAGGGCAGCTTCAAGATCACCTACGCCCTGACCGCTTTCGGCTCTCGAGACTCAATGCAGGTGGTGCTCTACACGCAGCCAGGGAAGCAGCGCATGGACGTGGCGGGGATCACCTTCATACTGCGTCAGGGCCAGCCCGGCCTGATGTGCATGGCGCTGGACCGGACGTGCGAGGAAGTAGACGCCTCCTCGGCATCCCAGGCGCCCTTCGGGATGAGTCCTGAGTCCATATCCTCGGCCATCAGCGCCTTCGGCGTAGGGGGAGGCAGCCCGCAGCAGTCGGGCCGGACCATCGCCGGCCGCCAGGCCACCTGCTGGTCCCTGGCGACGGGCACACGCACCGAGCTCTGCTTCGGTGACGACGGGGCGCTGCTGCTCATGGCGGTGGACTTCGGCGGCCAGACCATCCGCATGGAGGCCCAGCGGGTGGAGAGGGCGTCGGACGCCGACTTCGAGCCTCCCTACCCGGTGACCAGAGGCTAGCCCGCCTCCAGGTCCCAGACGAGACTGGTCGGGGTAGGCCGCCGCAGGAGCGAGGAGGGCAGGCATGGTGTATAGGGACACCGCCCGCCCCCTGACCGTGGCGGCTGCCGCCTGCGTCCTGCTGCTGGCAGTGGCCTGTGGGGGAGGGCAGGGGGAGCGGGTCGGCGGCCGCGACGACGCCCAGCGCGCCCTGCGGGAGGCTGCCCAGCGCTTGGCCCAGGGCCAGTTCAAGATAACCTACTCGGCCACCATCTCCGGCGGCGGCCAGCCCAGCCAGGGCGGCCAGATGGTCTTCTACTGGCGCCCGGGCAACTTCCGCCTGGACTTCTCGGCGGGGCCGGCCCAGATATCCCTCTTCACCAGCCAGGGCCAGGGACAGATAGGGGTCATGTGCGACCACACGTCACGCACCTGCGCCGAGGTCACTGTGGGCCGTGACACCTCCACCCCCTTCGGGTTCGACCCCAACACCATCTGGCAGGACATACCCGGTCTGCTGGGCAGCGGGCCCCTGCAACGGTCCAGCCGGACCATCGCTGGCCAGCAGGCCACCTGCTGGACAGGACAGTCGCCCTACCGCGTGGAGGTCTGCCTCCGCAACGATGGCGCCCTGCTGTCCCTGTCCTATGAGGAGGCCGGCCAGACCTTCCGCATGGAGGCCCAGCGGGTGGAGCGTCCCTCCGACGCCGATTTCCAGCCGCCCTATCCGGTGGCCAGAGGCTAGCGGGCCTCCAGCTCCAGGGGAGGCTGGCCGGGTGTATCTATTTCCGACAGGAGGTGCGAGGATGAGGAAAAGAGCAGCGGCTACGATGGCAGTGGCGGCTGCTGCCTGCGCACTGTTGCTGGCGGCCTGTGCCGGAGGGGGAGGGGAGAAGGGGGCTGGGACCATCCCCGAGGCCACCCCCCGCGCCGGCCAGACTCCCGCGGCTGCGGGTCAGGCCGGGCAGGAGGCCCCGCCGTCCTCCCTGCGCCAGGCGCTGGAGCGGTGGCAGCGGGGCAGCTTCAAGATCACCTACGCCGTGACCATCCCAGGGTTCCAGGACCCCTTCCAGGTGGTGCTCTACACGCAGCCCGGAAAGGTCCGCATCGACACCGAGGACATGACCGTCATACAGCGGGAGGGGGAGCCTGACCTGGTATGTGACAGGCAGGAACGGACGTGTGAGGAGGGGGATGCCGTCTCGGCGCTCTCGACCTCCGTCGCGTTCGACCCCAAGGTCGCGTCCTCGACCGTTGATCTTCTCGCTGCGCCGGGGAGGACGGCCCAGCAGTCGGGCCGGACCATCGCTGGCCGTCAGGCCACCTGCTGGTCTTCCGGGACGGACACGCGCATCGAGGCCTGCTTCGCTGACGACGGGGCGCTACTGCTCCTGGCCGTAGACTACGGTGGCCGGACCCTGGCGTGGGAGGCCCAGCGGGTGGAGAGGGCATCGGACGCCGACTTCCGGCCCCCCTACCCGGTGACCAGGAGTTAGTCCAGGAGCAAGACCTAGCGCCCCATATGGCGGGTGCCCCTGGCCTCCCGGCGATGGCCGGGGGGCCAGGGGCGGCCTTTGTTGTCCCCATAGCTACCCAATGGTAGACTGGACTCGAAAAAAGGCCCCGTGGGCTGAGCAGATGCGTCCGCGACTGCGCTTGTTGGCAGTGATCCTGGCCGTCATCGCCCTGCCAGTGATGGGCGGGGTGGTGGGCTTCGCCCTAGGCGAGAGCAGGGGCAGCCAGCCCCAGACCCGGACGGCGCCCCCTGCCGAGGCCCCAGACTTCCGAGTCCTGCAGGAGATATACCAGATCCTGAAGGAACGTTATGTCGACCCAGACAAGGTCACGCCCGACCTCCTGCGCACCAGCGCCATTGACGGCATGCTCAAGGCCCTGGGCGACCCTCACACCCTCTACATCGACCCCGAGAGCAAGGAGTCGGGCATCGACATCATCACCGGCACCTTCGAGGGCATCGGCGCCAGGGTGGAGCAGGACCCCCTCAGCGGCGACATCGTGATCGTCGCCCCCTTCAGCGGGTCCCCGGCTGAGAAGGCGGGCATCCGTCCGGGCGACCGGCTGTTGGAGGTGAACGGGGAGTCAACAGCGGGCTGGAGCGTCTCCCAGGCGGTGCGGCGCATCCGCGGCCCCAGGGGCACCTCCGTCACCCTGACTGTCCAGCACCGCGACGGCAAGGTGGAGCAGATAACCGTCGTCCGCGACCGCATCGTGGTGCCGACGGTGACGGTGCGGCCTGTGACCGACAGCGCCGGCCGCCAGCTCCCCGACATCGCCCTGGTCCAGATCGAGCAGATCACGGAGCAGACGGTGCCTGACCTGGCCCAGGCCCTGCGGGACCTGAAGAGCAAGGGCACCCGCGGTCTCGTGCTGGACCTGCGCATCAACCCGGGCGGCTCCCTCAACGCTACCATCAACATCGCTGACATGTTCCTGGACGGGGGCACTATCCTCACCGAGGTGGAGCGAGGGGGGAAGGAGCGCAGCTTCGAGGCCAGGCCCGGCGGAGAGGGCACCGGCATCCCCCTGGTGGTCCTGGTAGGACCGGGCTCGGCCAGCGGCGCCGAGGTCCTGGCAGCTGCCCTCCGGGACAACAACCGTGCCATCCTCGTGGGCGAGAAGACCTTCGGCAAGGCAACGGTGAACCAGCTCCATGACCTTTCGGACGGCGGCGCCCTCTACGTGACGGTGGCCCGCTGGCTCACCCCCAGGGGCGACCTCATCGAGGGGGTCGGCGTCAGCCCCGACATCCAGGTATCCACCGACCAGGGCCAGGGGGGCCGCGACCTGGCCCTGGAGACGGCCGTCAATCACCTGCGCCAGGTCATCGCCCAGGCCGGGCGCTGATGTTATGTCGAGCAAACGCCAGGCCCCGTCCGCGGGCGAAAAGACCATCACCGTCAACCGCAAGGCCTACCACGATTACCAGGTCCTAAAGACCTACGAGGCGGGGATCCAGCTCACCGGGACCGAGATCAAGTCCATCCGCCTGGGCCGGGTGAACCTCCGCGACGCCTACGTGCGGCCCGAGAACGGAGAGATGTGGCTGGTGGGCGCCCACATCGCCCACTACCCGCCGGCCGGACGTTGGAACCACGACCCCACCCGCAAGCGTCGTCTGTTGCTGACCCGCCGGGAGATCCGCCAGCTGGAGGAGGCGCTGCGCAAGGGCCAGGGCATGACCGTTGTCCCTCTGAGGCTTTATATCAATAGCCGTGGACTGGCCAAGCTGGAGATCGCCTTGGCCAAGGGCAAGCGCAAGTATGATAAGCGGGAGGAGCTGGCGCGCAAAGAGGCGGAGCGGCGCATGCGTCAGGCCCTATTGCGGCGGGCCTAGCCCGCACACCCCCCAGGGATCCCACAGGACATTGCCCGTCCACCGCCGGTGGATGCCCGCCCTCGCTGGCCGGTGCCGGCCGCTGCTTGGCAGGGCAGCCGGCGGTGCGCTAGAATACAACTGCCGAGTGGGGACGAGCGGGTTTCGACAGGGAAGGTCGGGCCCGGACAGCAGGCCGAGGTCGCCACAGCCCTCGCTAAACAGGTGGCAAAAAGTAACTGGCGAGCGCGAACTCGCTCTCGCCGCCTAAGAACTAGGCGGCGCGTTGCCCCGGCCCTCCTCCTGCGGGCCGGAAGCGGCGCCAGAGAGCAGGGGTGCCGCCTCCCCGACGCCGATAGGGGCGGCGTAAGACAGATCGGCTGGCCCGTCGGCACGCAGCCAGCGGCGGTACGACGGGCGAGAGCCAAGCGCTGGCTAAGCCTGTAGCCGGTCCGGGTTGGTCTTCCCCTGGACGAGGGGTTCGACTCCCCTCCGTCTCCACCAATTTCTTTTTCAGGTCATCCAGCCTCAGCCCGCACGGGAGCCTGTCCCCGCCTCCGTCTCCACCAATTTCTTTTTCAGGCCCCTCGCGATGCCCCCTCCCTCTTCTCCGACCGCAACCTCCTGCCCAGGGGACCCACTGCCAGGAAGCAGAGGGCCGATAGGCCGAAGCTGGCCATGAACATGGCCAGCGCCGCATCGTAGTTGCCCAGGGCATCGTAGAGCACGCTGGCCAGGAACGGCCCCAGGGCGAACCCCATGCTGGACACGACCCCCGAGGCGCCCAGCACCGAACCGAAGTGGGCGGTGCCGAAGTAGCGACCGATGAGGAGGGGCTCAATGACGGCGCCGTTGGCCTGCCCCACCGCCCATGCCGGCACGAAGACGGCCAGCGTCGGCGGGGCTGTCTCCCACAGCAGCAGCCCGAGGGCCGCAGCCTGCAAAAGTGCGATGCTGGCCCCCAACGTTCGCGGCGGGAAGCGGTCCGTGAGCCCACCCAGCGCTATGCGCAGGGCCGTGTAGAGGGCAGTGATGGCCGACACCAGGGCCGCCGCCCCTCCCGGCGACATCCCCTCCGACCGCAGGAATGGCACGGCATGGATAAGGAAGGAGAGCTGGGCCATGTAGAGCAGGCCCTGCCCCAGGGCGATGGCCCAGAACACCGGCGTCCGAACCGCCTCCGCCAGTCGGTAGCTGACAGCGCTGACCGCCACCGGCGACGAGGCCTGTCCGTGCGGCGGTGCCGGCTCCTCCAGTCCCATCTCAGCGGGACTATCGCGGACGATGAACAGGGCCACCGGCAGGAAGTAGGCCAGCAGGGCCACCCCCGAGCAGACGAAGGCCTGCCGCCACCCCCACTCCTCGATGAGGAACACCAGCAGCGGCGTGAAGATGAAGCCTCCCAGGCCCAGCCCCGAGCTGGCCAGGCTCATGGCCTGTCCCCTGCGCCACCGGAACCAGCGCGAGACCAACGACTGGACGACGACGTTGCCCAGCCAGGCGCGGGTCACGGCCGCCATCAGCAACAGGGCGTAAAAGTGCCAAAGGGAACGCATGCCCGCCAGCAGGAAGTAGGTGATGGCGGTGGGCACCGTCCCCGCCAGGAAGGCCGAGCGCACTCCCAGGCGGTCCACCCACCAGCCCGCCGCCGGCCCGGCCAGGGCGGTCAGGGCCCAGGTCAGGCCCACCGCCCCCGACAGCTCCGTGCGGGTCCAGCCCATGTCCCGCTCCAGGGACTCGAAGTACAGGCCGTAGGCCCAGAAGGAGACGCCGGAGCCCACCGCCAGGGCGCCCGTGGCGACCAGGGCCATCCACCACCCGTAGTAGGAGGGTGCCCGCAGTGGCAGGGCGAGGGCCTTTACCTTCACCCCTCCAGTCCCAGCAGCCGGTATATCAGGCCCATGTCCAGGTGGGATCGCACCAGGGCCGCCAGTCGGTCGTAGGGGTCGGCCCCAGCGTCGTCCGATCGCGGCAGGGAGACCCCCTTGCGGCGGGCCAGGTTGCCCAGAAGCCGCCGCCGCAGGTGGTGGTTGTGGAACAGACCGTGGAGATAGGTCCCCAGCAGCCAGCCGTCCTCGCTGAGGGCCCCATCGGGCACGTGGCACGCCTCCCCCGACCGGGACAGGACAACGAAGGGCGCATCGGCCCCGCCCCGGGACTCGCCCATGTGGATCTCGTAGCCCCGCAGCAGCATGCCGCGGCAGCCCTCCAGCAGGCCGCGCCCGGCCTCGACCCTCGCCTCCACCTGGTGCGTGGTCTTGGCCGAGCGGAAGACGGTGGTGACGGGTAGCAGCCCCAGCCCCTTGGCCCGCGGTAGGGGGCTCTCCACCCCCTGGGGGTCCAGCACCGCCTGGCCCAACATCTGGAAACCGCCGCAGATGCCCACCACGGCCGTGCCCGTCGAAGCGGCACGGACGATGGCCTCCGCCAGGCCCGTGGCGCGCAGGTGCTCCAGGTCGGCCACGGTGGTCTTGGTGCCGGGGATGACTACCAGGTCAGGCCGTCCCAGCTCCTGGCCCTCGTTAACGAAGCGGAGCCCCACCCCCGGCTCCCTCCGCAGGGGATCAAGGTCGTCGAAGTTGGCGATGCGAGGCAGGCGCACCGCCGCCACGTCCAGCAGCCCCTGGGCCTGCCTCGGCGCCCCCTCCAGGGCCACCGAGTCCTCCTCCGGCAGTGCCAGGCCCGGGTCGTAGGGGATGACGCCAGCCACCGGCAGGCCTGTGCGACTCTCGAGGAAGCGCAGGCCGGGCAGCAGCAGGGACTTGTCGCCCCGGAACTTGTTGATGACCAGGGCCTTCACCAGCGCCCGTTCCTGCGGCTCCAGCAGCTCCACGGTCCCCACCAGCTGGGCGAAGACGCCGCCCCGGTCTATGTCCCCCACCAGCAGGACAGGCGCGCCCACCTGGCGGGCCAGCCCCATGTTGACTATGTCGTGGGCCCTGAGGTTCACCTCCGCCGGGCTGCCCGCCCCTTCCATCACCACCACGTCGTAGCGGGAGCGGAGCCGCTCCAGGGCCTCCAGCACCGTCGGGAACAGGGATGGCTTCAGGCGGTGATAGTCGGCGGCCCCGTAGGAGCCGATGGGCCGTCCCATGACCACCACCTGACTGCGATGGTCGGCCTCGGGCTTGAGGAGGACGGGGTTCATCTCCACCGCTGGTGGTATGCCGGCGGCCTCCGCCTGCACGGCCTGGGCACGCCCTATCTCCAGGCCATCGGGGGTGACGAAGGAGTTGAGGGCCATGTTCTGGGCCTTGAAGGGGGCCACCCGTAGCCCGTCCTGCAGGAGGATGCGGCAGAGGGCGGCCACCAACACCGTCTTGCCGACGTGGGACATGGTGCCCTGGACCATAAGCAGGCGGCCGCCCATCGGCTCCTATGCTATCACGCCCACCGGCAAGCTTGACGGGGGCAGCGGCCTATGTTAAGAAGAGGGCGACCGACAACCGCATAGGCTGTCTCCCGGGTGCCCGCAAGGGCCTAACAGGGAAGAGGGGTAAAAGCCCCCGCGGCCGCGCCACTGTGAGCGGGGAGCCCCGGCAAGGGCCACTGTCCCGGCAGGGGATGGGAAGGCGCCGAGGGCGACGATCCGCCAGCCAGGAGACCTGCCCGGGAGACGGGCGCGGACCTCCTCGCGTCGGGGAGGGCGCCCAGGTGGGCCGTATGGCCTCTCCTGTCCGCTCTCCCCCAGGGGCGGGGGAAGCGGACGATGATCGTCTTCTTGACGACGGCCGACACCGACCTGCAGGCCCTGTCAGGGGCCCTGGACCGCCTCCCCCCCGACTTCCCGCCCGTCGTCGCCCGCCACGTCCGCCAGCTGGCCTCGCCCGAGGCGGTGGACTCCTTCGTCCAGTCGGTGGTCCAGCGCGCCTCCCTGGTCCTGGTCCGCCTCCTCGGGGGCAAACGGGCCTTCGAGGTCGGCATGGAGCGTCTGGCTACGTTATGTCGAGAAAACGGCATCCCCTTGGTGGCCTGTCCGGGAGAGGCGACCCGTGACCCGGCGCTGGAGGCCCTATGCACCGTGCCGGCACCGCTGGTCGCCCGCGCCTACGAGTACCTGGTCCACGGCGGCGCTGAGAACCTGCGCCACCTGCTCCTGTTCCTTAGCGACCGCCTCCTGGGCACCGAGTACGGCCACGGGCCGCCCAGCCCCCTCCCCTGGGACGGCGTCTACCGGCCCGGCGTGGGAGAAGTGCTCTCCTCGGCCGACTACCGCCGTCGCTACTGGCGTGGGGAGGGACCGCGGGTGGCCGTCCTCTTCTACCGCGCCCTCTGGGCCAGCGGGAACACCGAGGCCATCGATGCCCTGGTGGAGGCGATGGAGGAAAGGGGGGCCGACGTGCTGCCCGTCTTCTGCTACAGCCTGCGGGACGAGGCCAGCGGCCCGGGGCAACTGCCCCTGGCCCTCCGCCGTCACCTCCTGGACGACGATGGGCGTCCCCTGGTGGAGTGCATCGTCTCCACCCTCAGCTTCGCCCTAGCCCGTGACGACCCCGACGTCACCGCCCGCGCCCTAGCAGCCCTGGACGTCCCCATCGTCCAGGCAGTCCTGTCCACCACTTCCCGGCAGGAGTGGGAGGAGAGCGCCGTCGGCCTCTCGCCCCTCGACGTGGCTATGAACGTGGCCCTGCCCGAGCTCGACGGACGCATCATTTCCCTGCCCATCGGCTTCAAGGAGGAGCGTCCCGACCCCCGTCTGGGAGTGACGGTGGCCCGCGCTGTCCCCCATCCCGAGCTGGTGGCCATAGTCGCCCGGCAGGCCCTGCGCTGGGCGGAGCTGCGCCGCAAGCCCAACGCCGAGAAGCGCATCGCCATAGTCCTCAGCAACTATCCCACCCGCAGCGCCCGCGCCGGCAACGCGGTGGGCCTCGATACCCCCGCCTCGGCCGTCCGACTCCTGGCAGCCCTGCGCGAGGCGGGGTACCGGGTGCCGGAGGTGCCAGCCGACGGCGACCAGCTCATGCGGCGGCTGCTGGCCACGGGCAGCTACGACCGAGAGCACCTGACGGAGGGGCACCTGGCCAACGCGCCCGGGCAGGTGAGCGAGGCCCAGTACCGGCGCTGGTTCCAAGAGCTGCCTGGGGCGCTCCAACGGGAGGTGGAGAGTGCCTGGGGGCCGCCACCGGGCCAGGTCTACCGTGCCGACGGCGGCCTGGCCATTC
Source organism: Dehalococcoidia bacterium (assembly GCA_035574155.1). Lineage (GTDB taxonomy): Bacteria > Chloroflexota > Dehalococcoidia > SM23-28-2 > HRBIN24 > HRBIN24. The sequence goes on from DATLZD010000045.1 coordinate 40,921, forward strand.
CCGGCCTGGTGCTGGGCAACGTCTACCTGGGGCTGCAGCCGCCCCGCGGCTTCGGCGAGGACCCCATGGCCGTCTACCACAGCCCCGACCTGCCGCCCACCCACCACTACCTAGCCTTCTACCGCTGGCTGCGGGACGGCTTCGCCGCCGACGCCGTCGTCCACCTGGGCAAGCACGGCACCCTGGAGTGGCTGCCGGGCAAGGGCATCGGGCTATCGCCCGAATGCTATCCGGTCGCCTGTCTGCCTGACCTGCCCCTGTTCTACCCCTTCATCGTCAACGACCCCGGTGAGGGCGCCCAGGCAAAGCGCCGCGCCCACGCCGTGATCATCGACCACCTGATGCCGCCCATGACTGCCGCTGGGACATACGGAGACCTGGCACGGCTGGAGCAGCTCATGGACGAGTATGCCCGTGCCCAGGCCATGGACCCGGCCAAGCTCCCCCTCGTGCGCGCCCAGATCTGGGAGCTGGTGGAGAGGTCCAACCTCCACCGCGACCTGGGGGTGGAACGAGAGCCGGAGGACTTCGACTCCTTCCTGCTGCACGTGGACGGCTACATCTGCGAGCTGAAGGACGCCATCATCCGCGGTGGGCTGCACGTGCTGGGGGAGCTGCCCCGGGGCGATGCCCTCATCGACACCCTGCTGGCCCTGACCAGGCTGGACAACGGCGACGTCCCCTCCCTGCGGCGGGCAGTGGCCGAGGCCGTGGGCGTGCCCTACCAGGACTTGCGCGCCGACCTGGGCATGCCCTATGACGGCCCCCAGGCCGACGCCCTGAGGTCCCTCGGCCTGCCGCTGCGGACCCGCGGCGACGCCCTGGCAGCGGTGGACGCCCTCTGCCGTCGACTGCTGGAGGCCCTCCAGTCCCGCGGCTTCGAGGCCTCCGCCGTCGCCGACGCCCAACGGCAGGTCCTGGGGGGCGTCCATGATGGGGTATCGCGGACACTACAGCACATCTGCAGCAGGCTGGTGCCGGACCTGGAGCGCACCGGCGACGAGATAGGCAACCTGCTGCGGGGGCTGTCGGGCGGCTTCGTGCCCCCCGGCCCCAGCGGCTCGCCCACCCGCGGCATGGCCAACGTCCTGCCCACCGGCCGCAATTTCTATTCCCTGGACCCGCGCTCTGTGCCGTCCCCCTTCGCCTGGGAGGTAGGCAGGGCGCTAGCCGAGGGGCTGGTCCAACGCTACCTGCGGGACGAGGGACGCTACCCCGAGATGGTGGGGCTGGTGGTGTGGGGCACCGCCGTGATGCGGACCCACGGCGACGACATCGCCCAGGCCCTGGCGCTGCTGGGCGTCCGCCCTCGCTGGCGGGAGGAGGACGGCCGCGTCGTGGGCCTCGAGGTCATACCCTTGGAGGAGCTAGGGCGGCCCCGCATCGACGTCACCCTGCGCATCTCCGGCTTCTTCCGCGACGCCTTCCCCAACCTGGTGGCCCTGCTGGACGAGGCCATCGAGACGGTGGCCAACCTGGACGAGCCCGACGAGATGAACTACGTCGCCCGCCACTACCGGCAGGACCTGGCCCGACGACTGGCCTCGGGGCAGGCCGAGGACGACGCCCGCTCCCGCGCCCTCTACCGCATCTTCGGCTCCAAGCCCGGGACCTACGGGGCCGGCATCCTGGCCGCCCTGGACGAGGGGAACTGGCGCACGGAGGAGGACCTGGCCAACATCTACATCGCCTGGGGCTCTTACGCCTACTCACGCCGTGCCCAGGGGGAGAGCGCGCCCTTGGAATTCCGCGAGCAGTTCGCCCGCATCGCCGTGGCCGCCAAGAACCAGGACAACCGCGAGCACGACATCTTCGACTCGGACGACTACCTGCAGTACCACGGCGGCATGGTGGCCACCGTGAAGGCCCTGACAGGGCGCCGCCCGCGGGCCTACTTCGGCGACTCAGCGGACCCCTCCCTGCCGCGGGTCCGCGACCTGGCCGAGGAGGCGCGCCGGGTCTTCCGCACGCGGGTGGTGAACCCCAAATGGCTGCAGGCCATGATGGCCCACGGCTACAAGGGGGCTTTCGAGCTGGCAGCCACCGTGGACTACCTGTTCGGCTACGACGCCACCGCCGGCGTGGTGGACGACTGGATGTATGCCGAGGTGGCCCGCACCTATGCCCTCGACCCGCAGGTCCAGGAGTTCTTCCGCCGGAGCAACCCCTGGGCGCTGCGGGACATCGCCGCCCGCCTGCTGGAGGCAGCTTCGCGGGGCCTTTGGGAGTCGCCTCCCCCGGAGACGCTGGAGGCCCTGCGCCGCGTCTATCTGGAGACCGATGCCCTGCTGGAGGAGGCCGATGACCGCTGACCGGGGCCCGACCTTCCCCTTCACCGCCATCGTGGGGCAGGAGCGGATGAAGCTGGCCCTCTTGCTGGCAGCGGTGGACCCTGGCATCGGCGGCGTCCTCATCCGCGGCCACAAGGGGACGGCCAAGTCCACAGCGGTGCGGGCGCTGGCCAGCGTCCTACCACCCATCGAGGTGGTGGACGGGTGTCCCTTCTCGTGCCACCCACGGGCCCCGCAAGGGCTCTGCGGCCTCTGCCAGGGAGACGGACCGCCACCGGCCACGGTGCGCCCGGCCCGCCTGGTGGACCTGCCCATGGGCGCCACCGAGGACCGGGTGTTGGGCACCCTGGACATCGAGGCCGCCCTCAAGGAAGGGGAGCGGCGCTTCCAGCCAGGGCTGCTGGCACAGGCCCATCGCGGCGTCCTCTACATCGACGAGGTGAACCTGCTGCCCGACCACCTGGTGGACGTGCTGCTGGATGCCGCCGCCATGGGCATCAACTACGTAGAGCGGGAGGGCGTGTCCTTCTCCCATCAGGCCCGCTTCGTGCTGGTGGGCACCATGAACCCGGAGGAGGGGGAGGTGCGCCCCCAGCTCCTGGACCGCTTCGGCCTGGCGGCCGAGGTGGAGGAGCTCACCGACCCCGCCCTGCGGGCCGAGGTGGTCCGGAGACGTCTGGAGTTCGACCGCGACCCGGAGGGCTTCCTCGCCCGCTGGCGTCCCGAGGAGGAGGCCCTGCGCCGCCGCCTGGCCGATGCCCAGGCCCTGCTGCCCTCGGTCCGGGCGGAGGAAGGGCTGCTGGAGCACATCGCCGGCCTCTGCCTGGCCCACCGCGTCGAGGGGATGCGGGCGGACATCGTCATCTACCGGGCGGCCCTGGCCCACGCTGCCTTAAATGGGCGCCGGCACGCGCGGGCCGAGGACGTGGAGGCGGTGGCGCCCCTGGCCCTCCTGCACCGGGGGCGCCCACCCGAGGGCCCATCGCCGGCCTTTCCGCCGCCGCCACCACCGCCTGCGGACACGGGCCATCGCCCATCGCCCGGCCCAGGGGGCGCTGGGGGGGAAAGGCACGTCCCGCCGGCCCCGTCCGCAGCCCCCTCGCTCCTGCTTAAGGAGGACAGACCGCCCCCCTCACCACGGTTGGGCCGGAGGGCCGTGGTGACGGGCGTCCCGAGCCACGGCCGCTACGTATCGGCCCGGCTTCCCCGTGGGCGCGTCGCCGATCTGGCCTTGGACGCCACCCTGCGGGCGGCGGCCCAGCGGGGCGCCCGCGTACACCGGGGCCTGGGGCTGCGGCTACGGCCCGAAGACCTGCGGGTGAAGGTGCGGGAGGGGCGGGTGGGGGCCCTCCTGGCCTTCGTGGTGGACGCCAGCGGCTCCATGGCCGCCCGTCACCGCCTGGCCGCCGTCAAGGGGGCTGCCCTGGAGCTGCTGGCCGATGCCTACCGGCGTCGCGACCGCGTGGCGGTGGTGTGTGCCCGCGGCAGTGGGGCACAGGTGGTGCTGCCCCCCACGGGCAGCCTGGAGCGGGCGCGACGGCTGCTGACATCGCTGCCCGCCGGCGGCGCCACCCCCCTGGCGGCGGGCCTGGCGCGGGCCGCCTGGCTGCTGGAGCGGCACCGGCGCACCCACCCCCGCGCCCCCTGCCTTCTGGTGCTCGCCACCGACGGTCGGGCCAACCGCTCCCTGCACGGTGGCGACCCGTATGCCGAGGCCATCGCCCAGGCCGAGGCCCTGCGGCAGCGGGGGTTCAAGGCGGTGGTCCTGGACGTCGAGGGCGGCGCCCCTTTCTCCCTGGGACTGACGCGAGGGCTGGCCCGTGCCCTGGGCGCACCCTGCGTGCCCGTCGGCCCCGGCGACGGCCAGGCGTTGGCACGGGCCATCCGCGTGGTGCTGAGGTGAGCCGTGGGCCTGCTGGACCGCTACCGGGCATCGCCGCAGGAGATATACCAGCGGGGGCTAGCCGCCGCCCGCTCCCTGCTGCCGCCGCTGTCCCTGTCGCCGGCTGAGGAGGAGGTCGCCCTGCAGCTGCTGAGGGCCACCGGCGACCCCGCGCTGCCAACGCTGCTGCGCTTCTCGCCCGGGGCAGTCGAGGCGGGTGTGCTGGCGCTACGGTCAGGGGCGGGCATCGTGGCCGACTCCCATGTCACTCTGGCAGGCATCGACCGCCAAGCAGCCATGGAGCTGGGCTGCCCCCTCATGTGCACCCTCGATGTCGCAGGGGCAGAGAGGGAGGCCTCGAGGCGGGGCATCACCCGCTCGGCAGCAGCCATGCTGCTATCGGCGGAGGCCCTCCGGGGAGCCGTGGTGGCGGTGGGGACCGCTCCCACCGCTCTGCTGGCCCTCCTCGACCTGGTCGACGGAGGGCTGGCGAGGCCGTCCCTGGTCGTCGGGGCGTCGGTGGGGCTGGTGCTGGCCCCCGAGGCCAAGGAGGAGCTGATGGCCCGTTCGCTGCCCTACATTGCCATTGCCGGCACGCGCGGCGGCGGAGGGGCGGCCGCCGCCATCGTCAACGCGCTGCTGGGCCTGGCCAGGGCCAAGACAGCGCGCACCGGCCCGGCCCGCGGGAAGGAGGTGGGATGACTACGCCCGTCGGCACCCGAACCGACATCCGCAGCTGCCAAGTAGGAGGGACGCCATGAGGTTGTTAGCACAGGTCCGAGAATGGAGCGAGGCGTCGGCCGATGTGTGGCTGGCCTGGGGGGCCATCCTCCTGGGGCTTCTGGGCCTCTACCTGGTGGGGATGGACCAGGGGATGGCCCTGGGCGCCTTCCTGGGCGAGGTGGCCATGCGTTCCAACTGGCTCCACGAGCTGTTCCACGACGCCCGTCACACGGCCGGGTTCCCCTGCCACTAGGACATGGCCACATCGACGCTGGCCCAGAACCTGAAAGCCGCCCTAGGCGCTGGTGCCCTGGCCGGCATGCTGGTGGCCCTCTATCACTTCCTGGCCACCGAGCCGGTGTTGCAGGAGGCTATCGGCCGGGAGGCGGCCCTGGGGCCCGTGCAGGAGGTCTTCCCCCGCTCCGTGCAGCGGCTGGGGCTGTTCGGCGGCTTCCTGCTCTACGGCCTCTCCTGGGGGCTCATCTTCGCTGGCTCCTACTCCCTGTTGGAGCGGCACCTGCCCGGCCGCGCGCCCTGGCAGCGTGGCCTAGCCCTGGCCCTGGGGCTGATGTGGTCGGTGGCCATCTTTCCCTTCCTCAAGTTCCCAGCCAACCCGCCGGGCGTGGGCGACGAGGCCACGGTGGAGGCGCGACAGGCCGGGTACCTGCTGTTCACGGTCCTGTCGGCGGCGGCGCTCCTGGTCGCCTGGCGGCTGGCCAGGGGCGGGTCGCCACGACGGCTGGCCCTAGCCCTGGGCCTGTACGCCGTCGCCTGCCTGCTGCTCTACTTCATGGTGCCGAAACCCCATGACGAGGTGCCCGCCGGCCTTTCGGACCTGCTGCCCCGTTTCCGCGCCCTGTCTGCGGGCGGGCTGGCCCTCTTCTGGCTGGTGGTAGGAGGTGGCTTTGGTCCCCTGCACGTGGCCTTCGCCCCCGACGGGCAGACGGCCAGGGGTCATCCTGCTGGCCCACGGTAGCCGTCGCGGCGACGACACTCCCCGTGGGGCGTCAGCCCTGGCCCATGAGCTGTCGCGGCGGCTGGGCGGCCTGCCGGTGACGGTGGCCTACCTGGAGGCGCTGACCCCCTCGCCGCCCGAGGCCGCCCGCCTGCTGTTGGCCCAGGGCGTGGACCTGCTGGTGGTCCAGCCCCTGCTCCTCGGGGAGGGACAGCACCGACAGGAGGCGTGCGCTGTCGCCAGGGAGCTGGCACGGCTCTGGCCCGGCCTGGAAGTCCTCAGCGGGCGTCCCCTGGCCCGCCATCCCCTGCTGGCCTCGCTGGTGGCCCGCAGGGCCGAGGCCCTGCTCAGGGGACAGCGCCAGCCCTGGGGACTGCTGCTGGTCAAGGCCTACACCCGCTACAACGGCGGCGACCTGGGCTGGGCACAGTCGCTGGCCGAGGCGGCGGCCGAAGCCCTCGCTGGGGAGTGCCGCGCCGCCGTGGCCCAGTCGGGTCCCGGGCCGCCCACGCTGGCCGAGGCGGGGGAGGAGCTGCTGCCCCACGTGTCCACGCTCCTGGTCTTTCCCTGCCTCCTGTTCCGGGGCAAGATATGGGAGCAGGACGTGGTGCCGGCCGTCGAGGACCTGAGGCGACGTCATCCCCACAAGGGTATACTCCTCTCGGGGCCGCTGGGGCCCGACCAGGCCGTGGCGACGATGCTGTGGGACCGGGTGAGGGAGGTGCTGGCGGGATGTCGCAGGTGAGGCGACGGGGCCTGCGCCGGGGCTACACCACCGGCACCTGCGCCGCCGCCGCTGCTAAGGCCGCCGCCATCGCCCTCGCCACCGGCCGGGCGCCGCAGCAGGTGACGGTGCGCCTGCCTGTGGGCCAGGAGGCGACGCTATCGGTGCACCGGGCGGAGCTGGGCGACGGCCGCGCCACCTGCTCCGTGGTCAAGGACGCGGGCGACGACCCCGACGTGACCCACGGCGCCGAGATCTGCGCCACCGTTTCCTGGGCGGAGCCGCCGGGGGCCGTCCACATCCGGGGCGGTCCGGGGGTGGGCACCGTCACCCGACCGGGGGTGGGCATCCCGGTGGGGGAGCCTGCCATAACCCGCGTGCCCCGCCGCATGATATCCGAATCGGCCCTGGAGGGGCTGGGGCCGCTGGCCAGCCAACGGGGGCTGACAGTAGAGATATGGGTGCCCGGGGGTGAGGAGATAGCCCAAAAGACCACCAACGCCCGCCTGGGCATCGTGGGGGGGATATCCATCCTGGGCACCACCGGCATCGTGGTGCCCTTCTCCACCGCCGCTTGGCGCGCCAGCGTGGAGATGGCCATCGACGTCGCGGCCGCCAACGGCCTGCGGCACATCGTCCTCAGCACCGGCACCCAGAGCGAGGAGTTCGCGCGCCGGCTCCTCTCCCACCTGCCCGACATGGCCTTCGTGGAGGCGGGCATCTTCTTCGGCCCCGGCCTGAGAAGGGCCGCCCAGCGGGGCATCGGCCGTGTCACCCTGGCCGGGATGATCGGCAAGCTGTCGAAGGTGGCCCAGGGCAAGATGGTGACCCACGTGGCCGGCAACCAGGTGGACACCGACTTCCTGGCGGGACTGGCCCTGGCCCTGGGCGCCCCCGAGAACCTGGTGGAGGCGGTGCGACGCGCCGCCAGCGCCCGTCACGCCCAGGAGCTGGTCCAGGCCCACGGCCTGGCCGGCTACTTCGACCTCCTCTGTCGCAAGGTGTGTGAGGCGGCCCACTCCTATGTGGGAGGGAGGCTGTCGGTGGAGTGCCTCTGTTTCGACCAAGACGGCCGACTGCTGGGGAGGGCCGACCTGGGATGAGGGGCCAGCAGCCCTTCCTGGGCATACCCGACGACGAGCTCCTGTCCCAGCCACCGGGCGTCATGACCAAGGAGGAGGTGCGGGCGGTGGCCCTGTTCAAGCTGCGTCTGAGGCCCGACTCCCTGGTCTGGGACGTGGGGGCTGGCAGCGGCTCCCTGGCCCTGGAGGCAGCGGTGGTGGCCCACCGGGGACACGTCTACGCCGTGGAGCGTCGCCCCCAGGCCCTGGCCGCCCTGCGCGGCAACCTGCAGCGCTTCCCCCGTCCCAACCTGACCGTCGTGGAGGGGGAGGCACCCGAAGCCCTCGATGGCCTGCCCGCACCCGATGCCGTCTTCGTGGGCGGCAGCGGCGGAAGGCTGGCGGAGATCCTCGCCTGCGCCGCCCAGCGACTGCGGCCGGGAGGGCGCATCGTGGTGGACCTGGCCACCCTGGAGAACCTGGAGCGGGCGCGTGCGGCCCTCGCCTGCCTGGGGCTACGGTTCCGGGTGACGGAGGTCCAGGTCGCGCGCTCGCGGGAGCTGGGGGGCCTCACGGGCCTGGAGGCCCTCAACCCCGTCTTCATCGTCTCGGCCTGGAAGGAGGAGTCATGAGCAGCCGCTGGGGACGCTTCTACGGTATCGGCGTGGGGCCGGGGGACCCGGAGCTGCTGACCCTCAAGGCCGTCCGCGTCCTGCAGCGGGTGCCTGTGGTCTGCTATCCTCAGTCCACCTCGGGCGAGGGCAGCATGGCCCTGGCCATCGCCGCCGGTGCCGTATCGCTGGAGGGCAAGGAACTGGTGCCCTTTCCCTTTTCCATGTCCCAGCCCCACACCGTCGACACCTGGCAGGCGGCACTAGCGCGGGTGCTGGAGAGACTATCGCAGGGCCAGGACTGCGCCTTCCTCACGGAGGGCGATCCCCTTCTCTACAGCACCTTCGTCTACGTCTATGAGCACCTGCGCAGGGAACACCCCCAGGTGCCATTGGAGGTGGTGCCGGGGGTATCGTCGCTGACGGCGGCGGCCGCGCGGGCGGGGGTCCCCCTGGCCGCGGGCCGCGAGCGCATCGCCGTCCTGCCCGCCCTCTACCACCCCCAGGCCATCGGGCCGGCCCTGGACGCCAGCGACTCCCTCGTCCTGCTGAAGGTGAACCGGGTCCTGGACGTGGTCCGCAACGAGCTGGACGCGCGGGGACTGCTGGACCGGGCCGTGCTGGTGCGTCGCGCGACCATGCCTGAAGAGCAGGTGCTGCACGGGGCCCAGGCCGTGGACGGCAGCGTGCGCGACTACTTCTCGCTCCTCATCGTCCGGAGGTAGGGGATGGCAGGAAAGGTCTACTTCATCGGTGCCGGGCCGGGCGACCCCGACCTGCTGACGGTGCGGGCGGTGCGTCTGCTGGGAGAGGCCGATGTGGTGGTCTGGGCCGACTCCCTCATCTCGCCGCAGGTGGTCTCCCTCTGCCGTCCCGACGCGGCAGTGCACGGTAGCGCCTCCCTGACGCGGGACGAGATAGCCCGCCTCATGACCGCGGCCGCCATGCAGGGGAAGGTAGTGGCCCGGCTGCACAGCGGCGATCCCTCCCTCTACGGCGCCCTGCTGGAGGAGATGCGCGTCCTAGAGGAGGCGGGCATACCTTACGAGGTGGTGCCCGGCGTCAGCTCCCTGTTCGCTGCCGCCGCCGCCCTCAAGGTGGAGCTGACGGCGCCTGGCGTCTCCCAGACGGTCATCGTCACACGCGCACCGGGGCGGACGCCCATGCCCGAGGGGGAGGACCTGCGTGCCCTGGCCCGTCACGGCGCCACCCTTGCCCTCTTCCTGTCGGCGGCCCGGTTGCGGGAGGCGGTGGCCGCCCTCGTGGAGGGCGGCTATGCGCCCGACACACCGGCCGCCATCGTCTACCGGGCGTCGTGGCCCGACGAGCTGGTCCTGCGGGGGGGCCTGGCCGACGTGCCCCGCCTGGCGCGGCAGGCGGGCATCACTCGCCAGGCCATCGTGCTGGTGGGGAGGGCCCTGGACCCTTCCCTGAAGGGACCCCAGGGGCCTTCCTCCCGCCTGTACGACCCCGCCTTCAGCCACCTGTTCCGCCGGGGGAGGAAGGATGGGCGCTGAGGGGGCTGTGCGGCGGCCCATCGCCGCTGTGGCCATCACCCGTCGCGGGGCCGAGATGGCATCTGTGTTGGCCCGACGCCTACCCGCCGTCGAGCTTTATGTCGAGGAGCGCTGGGCCGGGGGTCTGGGGGCCTGCTGCCACGCCTTTCGCCTTCCTCTGCGGCCCCTGATAGGCGACCTCTTCGCCCGTTATCCTTCGCTGGTCCTGTTCACCGCCGTGGGGGTGGCGGTGCGCCTGCTGGCGCCCCTGCTCTCGGGCAAGGGACGCGACCCAGCGGTGGCGACGGTGGACGAGGGGGGCCGCTTCGTCGTGTGCCTCCTGTCCGGCCACCGGGGCGGCGGCGAGGCCCTGGCGCGGGAGGTGGCGAGCGCCCTAGGCGCCGTCCCCGTCCTCACCTCGGCCAGCGCCGCCCTGGGCCTGCCCGCCCTCGACCTGCTGGGCATCGACCGGGGCTGGCGATTGGAGGGCGAGGAGGACCTGACGGCCGTGGCCGCTGCCCTGGTCAACGGCGGGCCTGTGGCCTTCTACCAGGACGCCGGTGGGCGGCCCTGGACCGAGGCCCCCCCTGGCATCCTCGAAGTGCCCAGCCTGGACGACGCCCTCGCCCTGGGCGCCCCCCGCATCGTGGTGAGCGACCGCCTCCTGCCGGATGGCATCCGCGACGGCGCGCCGACCCTGGTCTACCGTCCCCGCACCTTGGTGGCGGGGGTGGGCTGTAGGCGCGGCGTGGGGGGAGTCCGCATCGCCGCCTTCGTGCGCAGCGTGCTGGAAGGCAACGGCCTCTCGCCCCTGTCCCTGCGCTGCCTGGCCACCGCCGAGGCCAAGGCCGGGGAGCAGGGGCTGAAAGAGGCGGCACGGCTGCTGAACGTGCCGCTTTTGACGCTCCCCGCCGACCGTCTGAGGCGAGTGGCGGGCCTCGTCTCCCCGTCGGCCTCGGAGCGGCTCCTGGGGCTGCCATCGGTCTCGGAGGCCTCGGCCCTGGCTGCCGCCGGGGCCGCCCGGCTGCTGGTGCCCAGGGCCAAGGACGGCCAGGTAACGGTGGCGGTGGCGCGCTGGGAGGGAGAGGCGTGAGGGGGCGCCTGAGCGTGGTGGGCATCGGCCCGGGCGACGAGACGCTCCTCACGCCCATGGCGCGCCGCACCCTGGAGGAGGCCACCGCCGTAGTGGGCTACCGAGGCTACCTGGAGATGGTCTCGCCCCTCCTCGGGGGCAAGAACGCCCTCCCCTTCGAGCTGGGGCAGGAGGTGGAGAGGGCGTGGCGCGCCCTGGACCTGGCCAGCCAGGGCGAGCGGGTGGCCCTCCTCTCCAGCGGCGACCCCGGCATCTACGGCATGGCCTCCCCCGCCCTGGAGGCCTGGCTGGCCCTGCCCGCCCCTCAGCGTCCGCCCTTGGAGGTGGTGCCGGGAGTCCCCGCCCTGGCGGCCTGCGCTGCCCTGTTGGGGGCGCCCTTGGGCCACGACTTCGCCGTGGTCAGCCTCAGCGACCTCCTCACCCCCTGGGAGGTCATCGTCCGCAGGCTGGAGGCGGCCGCCGCCGCCGATTTCGTGCTGGTCATCTATAACCCCCGTAGCCGGGGGCGGCCCTGGCAGTTGGGCGAGGCCCGGCGCATCGTCCTGCGTCACCGTAGCCCCGACACCCCCGTCGGCCTGGTGCGCCGTGCCTACCGCCAGGGCCAGGCCGCCCTCATCGCCACCCTGGGCACCCTGGACGAGGCTGCGGTGGACATGGAGACGACCATCATCGTCGGCAGCTCCCGCACCCTCGCCCGCGATGGCGTGATGCTGACGCCACGGGGCTACCGACAGGAGGGGAAAGGGTGAAGCCGATCCACGTCGTGGGTGTGGGGCCGGGCGACCCCGAGTTCTTGACCCTCAAGGCCCTGCGCCTGCTTCAGGAGGCCGACCTGGTAGCCGGCTTCTCTACCGTCTTGGCGGTGGTCCGTCCCCACATCCGTGGGGAGACCGTGGTCCTCACCTACCGGGACCAGGAGGAGGGGCTGGCAAGACTGGGACAGGCGGCGCGGGAAGGGAAGCGCTGCGTGGTCTGCGCCTGGGGCGACCCCTCGGTGTCGGCCGCGGAGCTGGTGGGACGCGTTCGCCGTGCCCACCCCTGCGTGGAGGTGGTGCCGGGGGTCAGCTCCCTGGCGGTGGCCTGTGCCCGGGTGGGCGTGCCCCTGGAGGAGTCCCTGTTCGTGAGCCTGCACCGCCGCGAGGGAGGAGAGGACGCCCTGGACGAGCTGGTCGAGGCCCTGGCGCTGGGGCGCCGCCACCTGTTCGCCTTCCCCAGGCCCTACGACCTTATGCCGGCCGAGATGGCCCGTCGCCTCTTGGCGAAAGGGCTCCAGGGTGACCGGCCGGTACTGGTGCTGGAGCGCCTCACGCTGGAGGGCGAGCGCCTGGTGGCCCTCTCCCTGGGAGAGCTGGCCCAGAGAGACGACTTCAGCGACCTGACGGTGCTCTTTTTCCCTAGGCCCGACCGGGAGGGTATCCATGGCAAGGGGACGGACTAGGCAGGGGCTGGTGCTCCTCAACACCGGTAACGGCAAGGGCAAGACCACCGCCGCCCTAGGGGTCCTCATGCGGGCCTGGGGCCGGGGCATGAAGGTCGTCATGCTCCAGTTCATCAAGGCCTCCCATCACCGCTTCGGCGAGCACCGGGCAGCCGAGCGCATGGGCGTGGAGGTCATTCCCATGGGCCGTGGCTTCACCTGGCTCTCGGAAGACCTGGAGCGGGACAAGGCCATGGCCCGCGCCTGCTGGGAGGAGGCCGTCCGCCGCCTCCGTTCGGGGGAATACGACATCGTTGTCCTGGACGAGGTCACCTACCCTATCCGCTACGGCTGGCTGGACGTCCAGGAGGTCATCGCCGCCCTGGCGCAGCGGCCGCCCCACGTCCATGTGGTCCTCACCGGCCGCAACGCCCCCCAGGAGCTGGTGGACTTCGCCGACCTGGTGACGGAGATGCGTGAGGTGAAGCACCCCTACAAGCAGGGCGTGAAGGCCCAGCCCGGCCTGGAGTACTGAGCCATGAAGGGTGTCGTGGTGGCAGGGGTGGCCAGCGGGGTGGGCAAGACCACCGTGGCCGTGGGCATCATGGCCGCCCTGGCCCGTCGAGGCCTGCGGGTCCAGCCCTTCAAGGTGGGCCCTGACTACATAGACCCTACCTATCACCAGGCGGCCTGTGGCGTCCCCTCCCGCAACCTGGACTCCTGGATGCTCCCCCACGAGCACCTGCGGGAGCTCTTTGCCCGCGCCGTGGCAGGCTGCGACGTGGCCGTGGTGGAGGGGGTCATGGGCCTGTTCGACGGCTCCTCCCCCGACTCCGACGAGGGCAGCACCGCCCAGGTGGCCAAGCTGTTGGGCCTGCCGGTGCTGCTGGTGGCCGACGCCCGCAAGGTGGCCCGCAGCGTGGCCGCCACCGTGCTGGGCTTCCAGCAGTTCGACCCCCAGGTCCGCATAGCGGGCGTCCTCCTGAACGGCATCGCCAGCCCCCGCCACCTGGACTACTGCCGACGGCCCATCGAGCAGGCGGTGGGGCTGCCGGTGGTGGGCCACCTGCCCCGCCGCGACGACCTGCAGCTCCCCGAGCGGCACCTGGGGCTGGTGCCCGAGGTGGAAGGGCCGGTGGCCCGCGACTTCTTCGACCGCCTGGCTGCCCAGGTGGAGGCCACCGTGGACCTGGACCTGCTGCTGCGCCTGGCCGAGGCCCCCGACCCACCGTCGCAGCCTCCCCGCCTCTTCCCGCCCCAGCCTCTGCCCAAGCGGGCGGTCATCGCCGTGGCCCGCGACCGGGCCTTCAGCTTCTACTACCAGGACGCCCTCGACCTGCTGTCGGCCTGGGGGGCCGAGGTGGTGCCCGTCAGCCCCCTGGAGGATGCCTCCCTGCCCGATGGGTGTGGGGCCCTTTACCTGGGCGGCGGCTTCCCCGAGCTCTACGCCCGCGAACTGGCGGGGAACGCCCCCTTTCTCCAGTCGCTTCGGGAAGCGGTCCTGGCCAAGCTGCCCGTCTACGCCGAGTGCGGCGGCCTGATGTACCTGGGCCGGGAACTGGTGGACGCCCAGGGGACGGCCCACGTCATGGCCGGCCTGCTGCCCCTGCGCACCAGTATGGAGGGGGCGCGCCTGCAGCTGGGCTACCGGAGGGTGCGCGCCCTGGCCGATGGCCCTGTGCTGGCCGAGGGGGAGGAGGCCCGCGGCCACGAGTTCCATTACTCACGCCTGGAGGTGCTGGAGGAGGCGCCAGCCGCCTACGAGGTCCTGGACCAGCCCGGACGGCTGGAGGGCTTCCGGGTGGGCAGCCTCTGGGCCAGCTACATCCACCTTCACTTCGGCCAGTCGCCCACCATGGCCCAACGCCTGGTGACCATGGCCGCATCACACGCCCATGGTAGCTAGAGAGGGGCCGCCGAGCGCCACCCACGGCCTGGTTTAGTAGGCATTCGAAGTTATTGACGGCCTCTGGCGAGGTCTATATAATCTGGCCGCACCGCAAGCTGTATTGGCCTCGGAGGGGTGACCATGAAGGCAAAATCCGTCCGTAGGCAATTGGGACTCCTGGTCCTGCCGCTCTTGCTCACGGCCCTGCTGGCAGTGGGCTGCGGCGAGGAGGGCGCGGCCCCAGGGGTCGGGACCCCCTCGGTGCCGGTGGAGCCGGGCCAGCTACGCATAGGCCTGCTGGTGCCCTTCACCGGCGCCCTCGCCCCCTTCGGCCCGGACTTTGCCAACGCTGCCAACCTGGCCGTGGAGCACATCAACGCGGCCGGCGGCGTTCTGGGGAAGCCGGTGCGCCTGATCATCGGCGACGACGGCACCAACCCCGACCAGGGGGTGGCTGAGGCCCGCCGCCTGGTGGACATCGAGCGGGTCAGCGCCATCGTGGGGGCAGCAGCCAGCGGCGTAACGCTGCCCATCGCCGAGAGCGTGACGGTGCCCAAGAAGATCGTGCAGATCTCGCCCTCGGCCACCTCTCCTGCCCTCACCACCCTGCGCGACGACGACTTCCTCTTCCGGACGCCCATCTCCGACGCCGCCCAGGGAGTGGTGCTGGCACGCCTAGTGCGGGAGCTGGGCTTCTCGCGGGTGTGCACCATGTATGTCAACAACGCCTACGGGCAGGGGCTGAGCGAGACCTTCACCCGCACCTTCCAGCAGTTGGGCGGCAACGTCACCGCCCAGGTCTCCCATACCGCCACCACAGCGCCCAGCTACCTCTCGGAGCTGCAGCGTTGCACCAGCGGCGGACCCGAGGCCCTCATCGCCATCAGCTACCCCGAGGGCCAGGCCGACGTATACCTGCGGGAGGCCCTGGAGCGGAACCTGGTGCGCAACTTCGTGTTCGTGGACGGGACCAAGTCTCCCGACCTGTTCGCCAAGCTGGGCTGGGACCGCTTCAATGGCATGAAGGGGACTGCCCCCGGTGCCCTGCAGACCGACGCCGGACGCCGCTTTGACGACCTCTTCGAGCAGAAGTACAAGTACCGCTACCAGAACCCCTTCGTGCGCGAGTCCTATGACGCCGTGATGGTCATCGCCCTGGCGGCAGAGAAGGCCAGTCCACCGATCCGGCCAAGATCCGCGACGCCCTGCGTGACATCGCCAACGCCCCCGGCCGCAAGTTCGGCCCGGGGCCCGACGACGTCAAGGCCGCCTTGGAGGCCATCCGCCGCGGGGAGGACATCGACTACGACGGCGCCTCCGGCTCGGTGGAGTTCGACCGCAACGGCGACGTCACCATCGGCGCCATTGAGGTCTGGCGGGTGGACGCGCCCAGCCGCCGTCTGGTGACGGAGGCAGTCTACCGCGTAGACCTGAGCAAGACCCCGCCCGAAGTGAACAGGGTCCAGTAGTGGGGCGCCAGCCCTCAGCCGTCGGGAGCGCGGCCGGCAGCCGGCCGCGCTCCCGCCCTTTCGGGCGGCGCTCGCCGCAGCAACCTCTCGACCCAGACGGACACCCGCCGTTCCTCTGGCAGCAGCCCCTGGGGCCTGACCAGCAGCACCAGCACCAGAAGGGCGCCCAGCAACAGGTCACGGATATAAAAGATGCGCACCCGCAGGGCCTCGGGGAGGGGGTATCCCAGGAGCTGCAGGCTGATGATCCATAGCCCCCATACTATGTAGGCCCCCAGGACCGCTCCACGGTTGTTCCCGCTGCCGCCCACCACCAGCATGACCCAGAAGATGAAGGTGCCTGCGAAATGGGTGAAGGTGTCGGGCGAAACGGCCCCCCGCTCGTAGGCGTAGACGGCACCGCCCAGGCCCATGATCATGGCCCCCACCACGAAGGCCTGGCGACGGAAGGACGTCACGTCCTTGCCGCTGGCAGCGGTCGCTATCTCGTCCTCCCGCAGCGCCCGCAGCACCCGCCCCCAGGGAGAGCGCAGCGCCCTCTCGGCGGCCAAGAAGACCAGCGCCAGGACCAGCACCGCCAACAGCAGGTAGAAGTACTGGTAGTCATCAGGGCTGAACAGGGAGTAGAAGGGACGGGGGATGCCCTTCAGTCCCCGCTCACTGTTGACCAGCCCTCGTTCCGCCACCACCACGTTGCGCATCAGCTCGGCGATGCCGATGGTGGCGATGGCCAGGTAGTCCTCCCGGAGGCGCAGGGCAGGAAACGATAACAGGTAGGCCAGCAGGCCACACATGGCCATGGCCGCCAGCGCCCCCACCAGGAAAGGCAACCACTCCTCACCCTGGAGCAAGGGCGGCGAAAGCTTGGGGCCTAGGCCACCGACATAGGTGTCGAATCCGCCCGTAGCCGGCCCGGTGGTGAAGGCCGCCGCCCCGTAGGCCCCGAGCATGAAAAAGGCCACCACGCCGAAGTTGAACACGCCGGCATAGCCCCATTGCACGTTCAGCCCCAGGGTGAACAGGGAGTAGATGGCCACCGTCACCGCAAAGGCGGTGAGGAAGCTCAGGACCCCACCCCAGTCCCAGCCTGACCGCTCGGCAGGCATGATGACCACCGCGGCTGTCACCGCCAGGAAGGCCGCCAACGTGGGCCACATGCCCCGGCGCGTCATGTCCGTGCCCCCAGCAGCCCCCTGGGCCGCAGCAGCAGGATGGCGATGAGGATGACGAAGGCCACTCCCGGCTTGTAGGTCGGATCCAACTGCCGCCCGAATATCTCCCACCCCACCGAGGTCTCCTGGGCCATGGCCACCACCATCGCCCCGAGAAGGGCACCGACAGGATTGCCGATGCCCCCCAGAATGGCGCCCGCGAAAACCGGCAACAGGACAACGAACCCAAGCTGGGGGTTGAGCTGGGCCTGGAGGGCCAGCAGCACACCTGCCACGGCCATGAGCGCCCCGGCCAGCGCCCAGGTCGCGGTGGTGACCCGGTCGGTGTCGATGCCGGAGACGCGGGCCAGGTCGGGGTTGTCGGCCATGGCGCGCATGGCCTTACCCAGGCGGGTCCGGAACAGCAGCAGGTAGACCAGGGCCGCCAGCCCCAGCGCAAGCCCGAAGGTGAAGACCTGGTCTGTCTTCAGCAGGACGCCGAAAGGGAAGCTGCGGGCCGGGAAGACGCCCTCCACATACAGGCGGGGGTTGGGCCCCCAGAGCATGAGCATCAGGCTGCGCAGACCGATGGCCAGCCCCAGAGAGGCCACCGCCAGGACGACCACGCCCGCCCGTCGCCTCCGCAGGGGCCGATAGACCAGCCGGTCCAGGCCAATGCAGAGCAGGGCCAGGGCCAAGGCCGCTAGCAGGGTGGCCAGCAGCAGCCCGTAGCCGAAGGTGAGGTCGCCCAGACGCTCGCTGGCGCCGGGCAGGGAGTCCAGGGCCCTGGGCAGGTGCACGTCCCGGCGGGTCCCCACCACCGCCCCCGTCAGGACGAAGTAGGCCAAGTAGGCCCCTAGCATCATCAGGTCGCCATGGGCAAAGTTAGCGAAGCGTAGGACGCCATACACCAGGGTCAGCCCCAGGGCGGCCAGGGCATAGACGCTGCCCACCACCAGCCCCACGGCGAAGTGGTCAGGGCTGGAGACCGCCGCTCCCACCAGGAAGGAGAGCACCAGGGCCCACAGGAGCGCCCCGCCCAGGGCGTCGGCGCGATAGCGCAGCTCCTGCCAGCCCGACAGGGCGAAGGCGCGGGCCCTGGCGATAGCCGTCACCGGCTACTCCCCCAGATACACGCGGGCCACGTCCGGGCTGGCCAGCAGCTCCTGGGCAGCCCCCTCCAGACGGTTCTGCCCCATGGCCAGCACATAGGCGCGATGGGCGAGCTTGAGGGCCTCGCGGGCGTTCTGCTCGACCATCAGGACAGCGGTGCCGGTGGCGTTGATCTCCCTGACCTTGGCGAAGACCAGCTCCACCATGCGGGGGGCCAGGCCGGCCGAGGGCTCGTCCAGCAGCAGGACCTGTGGTTCCAACATGAGGGCACGGGCCAGGGCCAGCATCTGTCTCTGTCCGCCCGATAGCCTTCCCGCCCGCTCATGGCGGCGATGGGCCAGCTCGGGGAAAAGGGCGAAGGCCCTCTCCATTCGGGCCCTGGCCTGCTTGGGCACCAGATAGGCCCCCATCTCCAGGTTCTCCCGGACCGTCAGGGAGGGGAAAACGTTGTCGGCCTGGGGCACATAGCACACCCCCCTGGCCACCACCTGCTCCGCGGGCAGGCCGGTGATATCCTGCCCCCGCAGCAGGACCCGGCCCGCCCGCGGCGGCACCAGCCCTACGATGGCCTTCATGAGGGTGCTTTTGCCGGCCCCGTTGGGGCCGATGACCGCCACCATTTCCCCCTCGGCCACCCGCAGCGAGACCCCGTGCAGGACCTCTACCTCGCCGTAGCCGGCCACCAGCTCACGGACCTCAAGGACGCTCGCTGTGGAGGTACTGCCCGCCAAGGTAGGCCTCCAGGACTCGCTCATCGGACCTGATCTCGTCTGGGGTGCCCTCGGCGATGACCTCGCCGCTGCTCATGACGATGATAGGGTTGCAGAGGCGCATCACCAGGTCCATGTCGTGCTCCACGATGAAGAAGGTGATGCCCCGTCGGTGACAGAGGTCCTCGATGACGGTCACCAGGCGACGCATGAGGACCGGATTGACACCGGCCCCGGGCTCGTCCAGAAGGACCAGCTCCGGGTCGCACATCAGGGTCCGGGCCAGCTCCAGAAGCTTCTTCTGACCGGCGGAGAGGTTGGCGGCATACTCGTCCCTCAGGTGGGCCAGGTCCACCAAGTCCAGCACTGACATGGCCTTCTCGAACAGCTCTTCCTCCTGCCGCGCCACCCTGCCGGGGAAGAGCCAGACGTTCCAGAGCAGCTCCCCCTTCTGGCCCGGTGGCACCAGCATCAGGTTCTCCAGGACCGTCATAGCGCCCAGGGGACGCGGGATCTGGAAGGTCCTGGCTATTCCCCGGCGGAAGACCTGGTGGGGCGGAAGGCCGTCGATGCGTTCCCCACGGAAATAGATGGACCCAGAGGTGGGGCGCAGGAAGCCGGTGATGAGGTTGAAGAGGGTCGTCTTGCCGGCCCCGTTGGGCCCGATGAGGCCGGTGATGGTGCCCTGCCGCAGCCGCAAGGTGCAGCCGTTCACCGCCCGCACGCCGTCGAAGGCCTTGGTAAGGGCGCGGGTCTCCAGCAGAGGGGCCTTGGTGGTGTCCATAACCAGCGACGGACGGCCAGAATACCCCTATGGGCCGACCCTCAGTATATGTGGCCGATGCTGTGTGTCAATCGGCAGCCCTGGTCACCAGGGCCGTCAGGCAGGGGCTATGGAACGGAGGTAGTGATAGTGGCAGGAGAGGCGGGCGCCCGGACGCCCCTCTGGCTCCAGTACCGCCACCGTGCCGTCCAGGGCATCGATGACGCCCACCAGGGTGCCGACCACCGCCGGCCCGAAGGGCGAGGCAGGGTCCAGCTCCAGCCGGACCCGTTGCCCCAGGTGACGGCGCAACTCCTGCGGGTCGAGACGGCTGCCCTGTCGTTGGCGTTCCACGAGGTGCCTCCCGTCGCGCACCATGATGGAGCAATCGGCGTATATCTGGTCAGGGGCACCACCTGGCGCCCCAGGAGGGACTCGAACCCCCGGCCCGCGGCTTAGGACGCCGCCGCTCTTCCTACTGAGCTACTGGGGCACCCATCCGATATTGTATCCCCCCGCACCTTCCTGTAAACCCCGACACCGGCTGCCTGGCGTGGGCCAATGGCCTCGGAACGGGATATAGATTAGGTTGACGCCCATGGTCTGAATTTGTATCCTCCGCAGGGGAGGTGTTAGCGATGGCGCCGAGGTCCGGCATCGGGAACGACGCGCCCACGCCCACGGTTGAGGACTACTTGCATGCCATCTACAGCCTGCTCGGCGAGGGCGAAACGGTGTTCTCCGCCCGACTGGCCCGCCGCATGCGGGTGACGCCGCCCACTGCCTGGGCCACCGTCCAGCGCATGGTGCGCGACGGCCTAGTGACCCTGGACAGCAAGAAGGTGATCCACCTGACCGAGAAGGGCAAGCGGCTGGCCGAGGACATCGTGCGCCGCCACCGGCTGGCCGAGCGCTTCCTGACGGACGTCCTGGGCCTGGGCTGGGCCGACTGTCACGAGGAGGCCCACCTGTTCGAGCACGCCCTCACCCCCAGGCTGGAGGAGCGCATCGTCGCCCTGCTGGGGAACCCGACCACCTGCCCCCACGGCAGCCCCATCCCCGGCTCGGGCGCCACCCTGCCGTCCGACCTGGTGCCGCTGGCATCCCTGGGCGCAGGGGAGGAGGCCACCATCGAGTTCATCTCCGAGGAGCTGGAGGAGGACCTGGACCTGCTCCGTTACCTTGAGCGGGGCCGCATCATGCCGGGCCGCCGGGTACGAGTGGTCGAGGTCGTGTCGCCCAGCGAGCTGATGGTGGTGGAGTCGGACGGCCAGCAGGTGCCGCTAGGGCTGAAGGTGGCCCAGAAGATACGCGTCCGCCGCTAGCGCCCTCCCCCCTCCTCGGTTGACGCCGGGGGGTCCCGGTGCTAGACTTTCTCTTGCTCAGCAGAAGAGGGGGTCGACGCCTTCCGAGGTCGGGCTCGGCCCTTTCTCTGTGTAAAAACGGGACGGGCGGATGCGCAGGCGCTGGTTCCGGTTCGGCTTCTACGCCCCCTTCGGCTTCTGGCTGAGGGGCTTTCACGGGGCCTGGGGCGGCCCCTGGCACCGCCACGGCCATCGCCCCTTCTCTCTCCTGCGGGACTACCGTCGCTGGCTGGAGGAGTACCGTCAGGACCTCCAGCAGGCGCGGCAGGAGCTGGAGGAGGAGCTGAGAGAAGTGGAGGCCGAGCTGGAGCGCCTGCGAGGCGCTCGAAAAGAGGAGGAGAGACAGGGCCCTTAGTCTGGGGAAGGCACCTTCCCCAACGGAAGCGGTCAGATGCTGACGACGGTCGTAGGACACTACCCGAAGATACCCAACCGCCCCAGGCCGGCCCGACTGCGCCAGGCCATCGCCCGCTACGAACGGGGAGAGATCTCCCGACAGGAGCTGGCGAGGATCGAGGACGAGGTGACCGTGGAGGTCATCCAGGAGCAGATCGAGGCCGGCATCGACATTATCAGCGACGGGCAGATCCGCTGGGAGGACGACCAGACCTACATCGCCCGCCGCCTCTCGGGCTTCGACATCAACGGCCTGGTCCGGTACCTGGACACCAACACCTATTTCCGCCAGCCGGTGGTGGTGGGCGAGGTCCGGCACCGGGAGACGTTCCTGGTCCAGGACTGGCGCTTCGCCCAGAAACACAGCCCTCGTCCGGTCAAGGCCATAGTCACGGGGCCCGTTACCCTGGCCAGGCTGTCCCGGGACGAGCACTACCACGACCACCGCCGCCTGGTGATGGCCCTGGCGGAGGCCCTGGCACCTGAGGTCAAGGCCCTGGCCGAGGCCGGCGCCCCCGTCGTCCAGGTCAACGAGCCGCTGATCCTCTGGCACCCCGAAGACCTGCCCCTCCTGCGCGAGGCCCTCCAGGTCATGTTGGCCGGGGTCGCCTGCGAGACTGCCCTATACACCTGGTTCGGCAGCATCGAGCGGGTCTATCCCCAGCTCCTGGAGCTGCCCGTGACCACCATCGGCATCGACCTGGTCTCCCAGCCCCGCAACTGGCAGGTGCTGGGCCAGCACGCCTTCCCAGCCGACCGGAAGCTGGGGGCGGGCATCGTGGACGGTCGCAACACCCGCCTGGAGTCGGTGGAGGAGATCGTGGCCTCGGTCCGGCACCTGACCCGCATCGTCCCGCCAGACCGCCTCTACCTCAACCCCAGCTGCGGGCTGGAATACCTGCCGCGGGAGGTGGCCCAGGACAAGCTGCGCCGCTTGGCCGAGGGCGCCCGTGCCGCCCGTCAGGCCCTGGGGGTGGAGGCCTGAGATGAGGGACGCACTGCTCACCAGTGCCGTCGGCTCCTACCCCAAGCCCGACTACCTGGTGCGGGCCCGGAACGCTTATGCCCAGGGCAAGCTGGACGTGCAGGAACTGCGGCAGCTGGAGCGGAAGGCCACCGAAGACTGGGTCCGCGTACAGGAACGGGTGGGGCTGGACGTGCTCGTCCACGGCGAACAGGAGCGGGGCGACATGGTGGCCTACTTCGCCGGCGAGCCGGGCGGAGTGGTCATCGAGGGCATGAAGCTGGGCGGTCTCGTCCGCTCCTACGGCAACCGATACTACCACAAGCCCATCATCGCCGGTAAGCTGCGCTGGCCCGGCCCCATGACGGTGGACATGTGGCGCTTCACCCAGTCCCTCACCGACCGGCCAGTGAAGGGCATGCTCACCGGGCCCTACACCATGGTGGAGTGGTCCTTCAACGAGTATTACCCCACCAGGGAAGAGGCCGTCATGGACATGGCCCTGGTCATTCGTGAGGAGGTGAAGGCCCTAGTCGCCGCCGGCTGCCGCTACATCCAGATAGACGAACCGGCCATTCACACCCGCCCCGAGGAGGACTTCGACATGGCAGTAGAGGCCTTCCGGCGGGTGGTGGAGGGCATAGACTGCGAGTTCCACACCCACATCTGCTACGGCCCCATCGAGAAGATATACCCTGAGATGCTGCGGCTGCCGGTGCGACAGATACACCTGGCCTTCAAGAACACCGGCTTCCAGTACCTGAAGCTGCTGGAGGAGCACCCCTGGCCCGCCGACAAGGTGCTGGGGGTGGGCGTCACCGACGTGCACAACCATAAAGTGGAGTCGGTGGAGGAGGTGGTGGAAGGCATGAAGCTGGTGCTCAGGCTGCTGCCACCGGAACAGGTGTGGGTCCTGCCCGATTGCGGCCTCAAGACCCGCACCCCCGAAGAGGCCGAGGCCAAGCTGCGCGTCATGGTGGAGGGCGTGCAGCGGGTGAAGCGAGAACTGGGACTGGACTAGGAGCGATGGAGAGGCTGGCACAGGTCACCTACCAAGAGCGAGAGGCGGCCATCCTGGCGCTGGGCATCCACCTCCTGTGCGAGATGTGGGAATGCGACCGGGAGGCCCTCAACCGTCGCCGCTACCTGGTGCGCGCCCTGACGGAGGCGGTCAGGGCTGCCGGGGGCACCCTCCTGGGCATCAAGTCCCATGCCTTCAAGCCCCACGGCGTCTCGGCGGTGGCCCTCTTGGGCGAGTCCCACATGTCCATCCACACCTGGCCCGAGCTGGGCTACGCCGCCGTGGACATCTTCACCTGCGGCCCCAGCATGGACCCGTACCGCGGTCTGGAGCTGCTGAAAGAGGCCGTGGGGGCGAGGCGCATGTCGGTGCAGGAGGTGCGTCGTGGCCCGGGAACAGGCCGCCTCGGCTGAGGGCAGCCCCCAGGGGCCTTTCTGGTTCACCGAGGAGCTGCCGCCCTACTGGGACCAGAACCTGCGCACCCAGCTACGTGTCCACCGCGTCCTGCACGAGGAGCGGTCCCCATACCAGCACATCCAGGTCTTCGACCTAGGCAGCTTCGGCCGCGCCCTGCTGCTGGACGGCATCGTCCAGACGACCGAGGCGGACGAGTTCGTCTACCACGAGATGGTGGCGCTCCTGCCCTGCCTCCAGGTAGGCAGGCCTAGGGAGGCCCTCATCATCGGCGGGGGCGATGGCGGCGCCCTGCGCCAGGTCCTGCGCTTTCGGTCCCTGCGCCGCGCCGTGATGGTGGACCTGGACGAGCGGGTGGTGGCCGTCAGCCGACGCTTCCTTCCCTCGGTGTCGCAGGGTGCCTTCGACGACCCCCGGGCGCAGCTCATCATCGGCGATGGGTTGGAGTGGGTCCGTCGCTTCCGCCGGCGCTTCGACGTGGTCATCGTCGACCTGACGGACCCCACAGGCGATGGCCCGTCCAACCCCCTCTACTCCGTTGGCTTCTTTCAGGACGTGCGACGCGCCCTGCGCGAAAGGGGCATCGTCTCGGTGCAGAGCGGGTCCCTCACCTATCAGAGCGAGTGGGTCCGACACCTGCGGTCCACCCTGGCCCAGGTCTTCCCCCACGTCCGCCTGCACACGGCCATGGTCCCTTCCTACCAGGCGGGCCTCTATGCGTTCCTGCTCGCCTCGGCAAGGCCTTTGAGCCGCCTGACGCGGGCGGCCTTCCAGCGGCGTTGGCAGGAGGTGGAGGGGCCCCCGCGCTTCCTTTCCTACGAAGTCTATCTGGCGTCCATGGCCCTCCCACCATACCTGGCCGAGGCCCTGGAGGCGTCCTGACCGTGTCCCAGCGCCGCCCGCGCCTTGTCCACACGTCCGACCTGCACCTGGGGGCCGCTTACGGCTCCTGGCACGGGCGCGACGTGGACCACGGCCTCCCCCTGCTGGAGCGGGTGCTGGCCGCTGCCCTGGCCGAGGAGGCCGACGCCCTGCTGCTGGTGGGCGACATCTTCGACAGCAACCGCGTGGGCGAGGCCCTGGTGGCGGCGGTGGCCCGCCTGCTGACGGCCCTCCCGCTGCCGGTGGTGTTCCTCCCCGGCAACCACGACTGCTACACGGCCGACTCGGTCTATCGGCGGCTGGAGCAGGCCTGCACCGGCGCCACCAACGTGCACGTGGTGCGCTCCCCTGAGGGGGAGACGCTGCGGCTGCCT